>NZ_JBHTTQ010000114.1:0-16956 GCF_042794475.1 Streptomyces sp. NPDC056527 | reverse complement strand
CCGGGGGGGGGGGCCCGATTGGGGTGCGGGGGGGGGGGCGGGGTCCGCTCCCCCGACGCGACCCGGCCACCCCGGTCCGGGCACCCCCCCCGGCACCCGGTGCCGGCGCTCCGGTCCCGTCCCGACCTTCCCGGTCCGGCACCCCGGTCCCGCCCCGACCTTCCCGGTCCGGCACCCGGTCTCGGCACCGCACCCCGGTCTCGCCCCGACCTTCCCGGTCCGGCACCCGGTCTCGGCGCTCCGGTCCCGGCACCGCACCCCGGTCCCGTTACGCATGCGGATGCTCGACCGGACGTCAGTCCGTCAGCTCGTGCGCGAACGGTGGCTCCGCGCCCGGGCGGGTGCAGGTCAGGGCGGCCGCCTTCGCCGCGTACGACAGAAGGGCGGACCAGGCGTCCGCGTCCAGGGAGGCCGTCGGGCGGTCGGCCAGGCCGTGGAGCAGGGCGGCGTTCACCGTGTCGCCCGCGCCGATCGTGTCCGCGACCTTCACCCGGACCGCCGGAACCGACACCTCGAACGACGGGGTGAAGACCGTCAGTCCCGCCCCGCCACGGGTCACGACCACCGCCGACGGCCCCCGCGCCAGCCACTCGGCCGGAGAGCCGCCCAGCCAGGCGGCGTCCTCCTCCGAGAGCTTCAGGAGCGAGACGTACGGCAGCCAGCCGGCGAAGCGCTCGCGATAGGCGGTCGCGTCCGGGATCAGACCCGTGCGGATGTTGGGGTCGAGGAGCGTCAGCGCGCCACGCTCCGCCTCGCGCCGCAGCAGCGCCTCGTACGCGCTCGCGCCCGGCTCCAAGGCCAGCGAACAGGTGCCGAACGCCACCGCCCGCACCCCCGCAGGAAGCGGCTCCGGCACGGCGAAGAGCCGGTCGGCCGTCCCCTCGACATAGAAGCCGTACTCCGCCGAGCCGTCCGCCCCCACCGAGGCGACCGCCAGCGTCGTCGGCTCCGGGCCGCGCTGCACCAGCCCGTCCGACACCCCTGCCGCCCGCAGTCCGTCCACCAGGGCCGTCCCGAAGGCGTCCGTGGAGACGCGGGAGCAGAACGTCACCTCCGCGCCCAGCCGGCCGAGCGCCACGGCCGTGTTGTACGGGCCCCCGCCCGGCCTGGGCGTCAGCGGGGACAGCGGAGTGACGGCGGCCCCCTCGGGGACCAGATCGATCAGGGACTCACCGGCGACGACGATCACGCCGTGAACGTAACCCATGCCCCACGGGCCACGACAACCCCCGCGAAGGGGCGCATGGGCCCGCCGGTATCGTCGGTTCGGTCACCCCTTGCCCCGATCTCACCGTGGAGCGCTCATGTCCGGCCAGTCCACCCGCCGCACCGTACTGAAGGGCGCCGCGCTCGCCGGGGCCGCCGGGCTGGGTGTCGCCGCCTGCTCCACGGATTCCAAGCTCGGGCATGCGCAGGTCCCGACCCCGACCGCACCGGTCACCCTCGGAGCGCCCGAGGAGGTGCCCGTCGGCGGATCCAAGCTCTACCGCGAGCAGCGGGTCCTCGTGAGCTGCCCGGCCGAGGGCCAGTACAAGGCGTTCAGCGCCCAGTGCACGCACGCCGGCTGCGTCCTCGACAAGATCGAGAACAACGAGGGCAACTGCCCCTGCCACGGCAGCCGCTTCGACGTGACCACCGGCAAGGCCCTCCAGGGCCCGGCGACGGTCCCGCTCCCCGAGGTCCCCGTCCGGGTCGAGGGCGGAAAGCTCGTCGCGGGCCCCGAGGCCTGAGGCCTACGCCCAGTCCCAGTCGATCCCCAGGATCCCCGGCCGTACCCCCTGCTCCACCAGATGCACCGTGCGGTGCCGCCCGGTCAGCGTCAGATCCGAGCGGCCGCCGCGCGGCGCACCGGCCGAGACCTGCGCGAAGCGCCGGCACCGCACCGGCAGGGCGGCCTCGTCGAACCGCACCTGAAGCACGTACTGCCCGCCGGCGAAGCTGAACCCCCGGACGTACTCCCCGCTCGGACCGCCCGTCCCGTCCTCGAAGCCGTACCCGAAGAGGTACGTGTCCCCGGCCCGCAGCCGCGCGTCGAAGAGCAGCTCCGCGACCAGCACCCCCGTCTCCCGGTGCCACCGCACCCGACCCGTGCGGCAGTTGTCGGTCGCCCGCACCGCCACCCGCGAGGGATCGCAGCCCGGATCGCCGTGGTGGATGGCGAGATAGCGGTCGATCCCGTCCCGGTGCGCCCGCACCACATGCTGGGAGTCGCGCCCCACCAGCTCCCTCCCCGCCCCGATCCGTACGCGCTCGTGGTGGCCCACCGTGTGCAGCCCGCCGTCCACCGGGGACTCCAGCTCCGTGAGCAGCGCCTCCACGGCTCCTGACGCCTCCACCAGCGAGCGGTACGAGCGGCCCGCCGGCCGCTCCACGTCACCGCGCGCCCCGGCGTCCTCGGCCAGCAGCCGGACCAGCGAGTTGCCCGGCAGCTGAAGGACCTCCTCCAGCGCGCGCACGGCCTTCATCGACTCGGGCCGCTGCGGGCGGCGGGCGCCCTGCTGCCAGTAACTGAGGCTGGTCACCCCGACCCTGATCCCCCGGTGGGCGAGATGGTGCTGCACCCGCTGGAGCGGCAGACCGCGCACCGCGAGCGCCGTGCGCAGCGCCAGATGGAACGGTCCGGTGTGCAGCAATTGCGCCAGATCGGCCTCGGTGTGCCCCACGGGGACTCCTCAGTGAACGTTCACGACGAAGGGGGCGGGCCACCGCTCCGGCGGGGGCGGGGCCGCAGGTGACGGGGAGGCGCGTGTTCACACCCGGGTCACACCGTTCACAGCCCGCCGTCACCCCGCATTGAAGCGTGTTGACCCGTTCCGGACAACGCTCGATGCTCCTGGACAGCGTCCGGACGCGATCCTCCGACTCCCCACATCCCCACCCCCCACCTCGGGAGGAACGCGATGCGCAGTAGAAAGCTGTCCATGGCGGCACTCGCCGCTGCCGCCCTCTTCCTGCTCCCCATGTCGTCGGCGACCGCCGCGCCGACGAGCGAGGACGCCTCCACCCAAGCGACCCTCGCGTACAAGCGACTGAACATCACCATGCAGGCGCAGCAGAAGACCAACTGGTGCTGGGCCGCCGCCGGCAACACCATCGCGACCTGGTTCGGCCGGAACTACAGCCAGAACCAGTTCTGCAACGCCGCCTTCAACCGTCAGCAGGGCTACGACTGCCCCAACAACCAGGCCACCCTCGGCAATGTGCAGACCGGTCTGCGCTGGGCCGGCATCAACCCCGGCTCGTACGTGACGGGCTGGCTGCGCTACTCGACGGTGCAGACCGAGATCGACGCCGACCGCCCGATCGAGACGCGGATCCAGTGGTCGAGCGGCGGCGGCCACATGCATGTGATCTACGGGTACGACGACGCGAACAGCTGGGTCTACTGGGGCGATCCCTGGCCCTCCAGCGACCGCTACAACTGGGCCTCGCACGCCTGGTACGTGGAGAACGGGTCGTTCTCCTGGACCCACTCGCTCTACCGGATAGGGGCGTGACGACGATGAACGCACACGCACGCGCGCTCGGCGCCGGGCTCCTGTCCGCCGCCGCCCTCGTCGCCCTCGGTGCCGTACCGGCCGCCGCCGACGCGCCGCCTTCCGCGGCGACCCCGGAGAAGGCGGCTGCCGCGCCCGCGACCCTGGAGACCCTCTCCCGGTTCTTCGCCCGCGACGGAGCCCTCGCCCGCTCGGCCGCCCGGCCCCGGATCGAGGGCACGTCCGTGCCGGTGCGGGTGCTGTCCCCGGACTTCGTGGCGGGGAAGGCGGGTGCGCCCGTCGCCCGCGTCGAGTTCCACGCCAGCAAGGCGGTCGCATCGGACGGGCAGACGGCCTCGCTGTGGACGGTGCGGCAGGCCGGCGGCTGGCAGGTGGTGAACATCGCCACCGGCGACGACGAGATCCGGTACGCGGCGCAGGGTGCCCGGGCGCTGCCGGGCGGGGTCGTCTTCCGTGAGCCGCAGATCGACGCGTGGTACGTCCAGAAGGGCGCGAAGGTGCTGCCGCTGGACGAGGACGCGGTGCGGGCGGTCGGGAGGAACGGGACGAGCCTGGCGGCCTATCGGGAACGGGTCGTGAAGGCGTACGGGGACAAGCTGCCGGCCTCCGCGTACGCGCGGAAGGGCGCGGCCGGTGGTTACGCGACGCAGGCTCCGGCCCACGAGGAGCCTCTCGTCACGGCCGTCGCCGCCATGGCGGGCGGGGGCGCGGTGCTGGCCCTGGGCCTGATCGGGGCACGGGCCCGGCGTCGGCGGCGGACGGCCTGACGCCGCCGGGGTGCCGCGCGCTCACGCCGCGCGGCACCGTGCGGCCCGGTGGTCCGGTCGTGCCCACCCGTTCCGCCCCCTGGGACCTGGTCCTCGGGGGACCTCCCTGCGGAACGACGGCCACGACCGGGAGGCGGGGGCGGGGTGTGGGTTCGAGCCTTCGCCCCGTCCCTCACCGCCGGGTGTGGGTTCGAGCCCCCGCCCCGTCCCTCACTGCGCCAGATACCCCCCGTCCACCGGCAGGACCACCCCCGTGATGAAGGACGCCTCCGCCGAGGCCAGGAAGAGGATGGCCGCCGCCACCTCCTCCGGGGTGCCGAAGCGGCCCATGGGGTGGGCGCGGACGATGCCCGACAGATACTCCGGGCCGCCCGGTTCCGTTCGGGCCGCGGCGACCCGTTCCGTCTCGATCGTGCCCGGGGCCACCGCGTTGACCCGGATCCCGCGGTCCGCCCACTCCACCGCCAGGTGCTTCGTCAGGCCCGAGGCGACGAACTTGGCCGGGCCGTAGACCGCCTGGCGGGCCTGGCCCGCCACCCCGGAGATCGACGAGGTGCAGACGATCGCCCCGCCGCCGTCCTGCCCGGTCATCGCCTCGATCGCGTACTTGCAGGTCAGGAACATGCCCCTGCCGTCCACGGCCATGACCCGGTCACAGTCCTCCCCGGTCGCCTCCGTGACGTCGGAGAGCGGGATCACCCCCGCGTTCGCCACCAGGACGTCCAGCCGTCCGAACCGCTCCACCGCCGTCGCGACCATCCGCCGGGCGTCCTCGTCCCGCGAGACGTCTCCGACCACCGCGACCATGCCCTCGCCGAGCGTCGCCAGCCGCTCCGCGTCCACGTCGGCGGCGACCACCCGCGCCCCCTCCCGCGCGAAGAGCACCGCCGTCGCCCGCCCGATCCCGCTCGCCGCCCCGGTGATCACGCACACCCGGCCCGCGAGCCGTCCTGTCGCCTCGTTCGCCATGCCCGGCCAACGAGCGCGCGCGGTCTGAGTGTCGGTCGCCGCCAGTAGGGTGGGTGACATGGCCGACCCCTCCAGCTACCGCCCCAAGCCGGGACAGATCCCCGACACTCCCGGGGTCTACAAGTTCCGCGACGATCACCGCAGGGTGATCTACGTCGGGAAGGCGAAGTCCCTGCGCCAGCGGCTGGCCAACTACTTCCAGCCGCTCGCGAGCCTGCACCCGCGCACGGCCACGATGGTCACCACGGCCGCCTCCGTGGAGTGGACCGTCGTCTCGACCGAGGTCGAGGCGCTCCAGCTGGAGTACTCCTGGATCAAGGAGTTCGACCCCCGGTTCAACGTCAAGTACCGGGACGACAAGAGCTATCCGTACCTCGCGGTGACCCTCAACGAGGAGTTCCCGCGCGTCCAGGTCATGCGCGGTCACAAGAAGAAGGGCGTGCGCTACTTCGGCCCGTACGCCCACGCGTGGGCCATCCGCGAGACCGTGGACCTGATGCTCCGGGTCTTCCCCGTCCGTACGTGCTCCGCCGGCGTGTTCCGCAACGCCGCCTCCGCCGGACGCCCCTGTCTCCTCGGCTACATCGGCAAGTGCGCCGCGCCCTGCGTGGGCCGGGTCACCCCCGACGAGCACCGCGAACTGGCCGAGGATTTCTGCGACTTCATGACCGGCCGCACCGGCACGTACATCCGCCGGCTGGAGAAGCAGATGATGGCGGCGGCCGAGGAGATGGAGTACGAGAAGGCGGCCCGGCTCCGCGACGACATAGAGGCGCTGCGGCGCGCGATGGAGAAGAACGCCGTCGTCCTCGCCGACGCCACCGACGCCGATCTGATCGCGCTCGCCGAGGACGAGCTGGAGGCCGCGGTCCAGATCTTCCATGTCCGCGGCGGACGGGTGCGCGGCCAGCGCGGCTGGGTCACCGACAAGGTCGAGGCCGTCTCCACGGCCGGTCTCGTCGAGCATGCGCTCCAGCAGCTGTACGGGGAGGAGAGCGGCGACGCCGTCCCCAAGGAGGTCCTCGTCCCGGCCGTGCCCGAGGACGCCGAGGCCGTCACCCTGTGGCTGAGCGGCCGCCGGGGTTCCCAGGTCTCCCTCCGGGTGCCGCAGCGCGGGGACAAGAAGGACCTGATGGAGACGGTCGCGCGCAACGCGCAGCAGGCGCTCGTGCTGCACAAGACCAAGCGCGCCAGCGACCTGACGACCCGCTCCCGGGCCCTGGAGGAGATCGCCGAGGCCCTGGACCTGGACTCCGCGCCGCTGCGGATCGAGTGCTTCGACATCTCGCACCTCCAGGGCGACGACGTCGTGGCGTCCATGGTCGTCTTCGAGGACGGGCTGCCCCGCAAGAGCGAGTACCGCCGCTTCCAGATCAAGGGCTTCGAGGGCCAGGACGACGTCCGCTCGATGCACGAGGTGATCAGCCGCCGCTTCAAGCGCTACCTCTCCGAGAAGGAGAAGACGGGGGAGTGGGACCAGGAGGGCGTGGCCGTGGACGCCGAGGGCGACGCGGTGGACGCCGCGGGCCCCGGCGGCGTGGCGGACGGCTCGGTGGACGGTGTGGACTCGGCGGACGCCCTGCCGGCCGGACCCGGCCCCGAGGTCGTCGGACCGCGACGTGCCGACGGCTCCGGACCGGCCTCCGGCGAGGTCCCCGCCGACGACGGGCGCCCCAAGCGTTTCGCGTACCCGCCCCAGCTCGTCGTCGTCGACGGCGGGCAGCCCCAGGTCGCCGCCGCCCGGCGGGCGCTCGACGAGCTCGGGATCGACGACATCGCCGTCTGCGGCCTCGCCAAGCGCCTGGAGGAGGTCTGGCTGCCCGGCGACGACGACCCCGTCGTGCTGCCCCGCTCCAGCGAGGGTCTGTATCTCCTCCAGCGGGTGCGTGACACGGCTCACGACTTCGCCATCCGCTACCAGCGCTCGAAGCGGAACAAGCGCGTCAGGACCAGCCCCCTGGACGCCGTCCCCGGCCTCGGCGATACCCGCAAACAGGCGTTGATCAAGCATTTCGGCTCGGTGAAGCGGCTGCGACAGGCGACAATCGAGCAGATCTGCGAGGTCCCCGGCATGGGCCGCAAGACGGCCGAGGCCGTGGCGGTGGCCCTCGCGCAGGCGGCCCCGGCCGCACCCGCCGTGAATACGGCAACAGGAGAGATCATTGAAGACGACGGGGGCAGCACCGCATGACCGCGCACGACCAGCACGATGAGCAAGAGAAGCAGCGAGAAGACGGAGCAGGACACGTGAGTACGGGCACGAAGGAGGCCGGTGAGACCGCCGACTCGGCGGCCATCCCCGAGCTGGTGATCATCTCCGGCATGTCCGGCGCCGGCCGGTCCACCGCGGCGAAGTGCCTGGAGGACCTCGGCTGGTTCGTCGTCGACAATCTGCCGCCCGCGCTGATCCCCACCATGGTGGAGCTCGGCGCCCGCTCCCAGGGCAACGTGGCCCGGATCGCCGTCGTCGTCGACGTCCGCGGCCGGCAGTTCTTCGACGCCCTGCGGGAGTCCCTCTCCGCACTCGACGCGCAGCAGGTCACCCGCCGGATCGTCTTCCTGGAGTCCTCCGACGAGGCCCTGGTCAGGCGGTTCGAGTCGGTCCGCAGGCCGCACCCGCTCCAGGGTGACGGCCGGATCACCGACGGCATCGCCGCCGAGCGGGACCTGCTGCGCGAGCTGCGCGGCGACGCCGACCTGGTGATCGACACCTCCAGCCTCAACGTCCACGAGCTGCGCGCCAAGATGGACGCCCAGTTCGCCGGCGACGAGGAGCCGGAGCTGCGGGCCACCGTCATGTCCTTCGGATTCAAGTACGGGCTGCCCGTCGACGCCGACCTCGTCGTCGACATGCGCTTCCTGCCGAACCCGCACTGGGTCCCCGAGCTGCGGCCCTTCACCGGGCTGAACGAGGAGGTCTCGGCGTATGTCTTCAACCAGCCCGGGGCCAAGGAGTTCCTCGACCGCTACACCGAGCTGCTCCAGCTGATCGCGGCGGGCTACCGCCGCGAGGGCAAGCGGTACGTCACCATCGCCGTCGGCTGCACCGGCGGCAAGCACCGTTCGGTCGCCACGTCCGAGAAGCTCGCCGCCCGCCTCGCCGCGGAAGGGGTCGAGACCGTCGTCGTCCACCGGGACATGGGGCGCGAGTGAAGCCGTACCGCCGGCGTACGTCCACGCTCTCGGTACGTACGCTCCGCAGGCGCGGCGCCCAGCCCAAGGTCGTCGCGCTCGGCGGGGGCATGGGTCTTTCGGCCTCCCTCGCCGCCCTGCGCAGGATCACCGGTGACCTCACCGCCGTCGTCACCGTCGCCGACGACGGCGGCTCCAGCGGCCGGCTCCGGGAGGAGCTGGGCGTGCTGCCGCCCGGCGACCTGCGCAAGGCGCTCGCCGCGCTGTGCGGGGACGACGACTGGGGCCAGACCTGGTCCCGGGTCATCCAGCACCGGTTCCAGTCCAAGGGCGATCTGCACGAGCACGCGGTCGGCAATCTGCTGATCGTCGCCCTCTGGGAGCAGCTCGGCGACCATGTCCTCGCGCTGGACCTGGTCGGCAAGCTGCTGGGCGCGCACGGCCGGGTGCTGCCGATGTCCGCCGTGGCGCTGGAGCTCCAGGCCCTGGTCAAGGGGCACGATCCGGCGCGCCCGGACGACGTCGACACGGTCCGTGGCCAGGCCACGGTGGCGCTCACGCCCGGTGAGGTGCAGTCCGTGCACCTCGTCCCGCACGACCCGCCCGCCGTGCCCGAGGCCGTCGCCGCGGTCCGTGACGCGGACTGGGTGGTGCTCGGTCCGGGCTCCTGGTTCTCCTCGGTGATTCCGCATCTGCTGGTGCCCGAGCTGCTCGACGCGCTCACCGAGACCAAGGCCCGCAAGGTCCTCTCCCTGAACCTCGCGCCGCAGCCGGGAGAAACCGAGGGGTTCTCTCCGCAGCGTCATTTGGAGGTTTTGGGACGACACGCCCCTAAACTCGCCCTGGACGTGGTGCTGGCCGACGAGGCCGCCGTGCCCGACCGCGAGTCCCTCGCCGATGCCGCCAAGCGGCTCGGCGCCGCGGTCGAGCTGGCGCCGGTGGCCCGTGCCGATGGGCTCCCGAAGCATGATCCGGAGCTGTTGGCCGCCGCGTACGACCGTATTTTTCGGATGCATGGAAGGATCGGCCCATGGCGATGACGGCAGCGGTGAAGGACGAGATCTCCCGGCTTCCCGTCACCCGGACCTGCTGCAGGAAGGCGGAGGTCTCGTCGATCCTGCGGTTCGCCGGCGGCCTGCACCTGGTGAGCGGGCGGATCGTGATCGAGGCGGAGCTGGACACCGCGATGGCGGCGCGCCGGCTCAAGCGGGACATCCTGGAGATCTTCGGGCACAGCTCGGAGCTGATCGTGATGGCCCCCGGCGGTCTGCGGCGCGGCTCCCGGTTCGTCGTGCGGGTGGTGGCGGGCGGCGACCAGCTGGCCCGGCAGACCGGCCTGGTCGACGGCCGGGGCCGCCCGATCCGCGGACTGCCCCCGCAGGTCGTCTCGGGTGCCACCTGCGACGCCGAGGCGGCCTGGCGCGGCGCGTTCCTGGCCCACGGCTCGCTGACCGAGCCCGGGCGCTCCTCCTCCCTCGAGGTGACCTGCCCGGGTCCGGAGGCCGCCCTCGCCCTGGTGGGCGCGGCGCGCCGGCTGAGCATCGCCGCGAAGGCCCGTGAGGTCCGGGGCGTGGACCGGGTGGTCGTACGGGACGGGGACGCCATCGGCGCCCTGCTGACCCGGCTGGGCGCGCACGAGTCGGTGCTGGCCTGGGAGGAGCGGCGGATGCGCCGTGAGGTCCGGGCGACCGCGAACCGGCTGGCGAACTTCGACGACGCCAACCTGCGTCGCTCGGCGCGCGCGGCCGTGGCCGCCGGCGCCCGGGTGCAGCGTGCGCTGGAGATCCTCGGCGAGGAGGTGCCCGAGCACCTCGCCGCCGCGGGCCGGCTGCGCATGGAGCACAAGCAGGCATCGCTGGAGGAGCTCGGCGCGCTCGCCGACCCGCCGCTGACCAAGGACGCGGTCGCGGGCCGGATCCGCCGTCTGCTGGCCATGGCCGACAAGCGGGCGCAGGACCTGGGCATCCCCGGAACGGAGTCGAGCCTCACCGAGGAGCTGGACGACAGCCTCGTCGGCTGACCCGCCGCCCGGGGGTCCGTCGACCCGGACGCCCGTACTCCGCTCAACTCGCCGCTGCCGGTGCTTTTCTGAGGCACCGGCAGCGGCGTTCCTCGTCCGATCGGGGGTGATCCCCGACGCGGCCGCAGGCACCCTTGACATGATCATGAACGGTGATCAGCCTGGCGTCTGTTCTCTTTCGTGGCAGACAACAGCAAGGGGGGCTTATGAGACGCAGAGCGAGAGCGATCCTCGCCGCGGCTTCACTGCTGATCGCGGGACTGGCGACGGCACCCGTCGCCGGAGCGGAACCGAACGGCGGCGACGGCGGCGACGCCCTCTCCGTATGGCGCGCGCAGGTCAGCAAGGAGCAGGTGCCGCTGCTCCTCGAGGCCGGCGCCGACGGTCACGAACTGACCGAGCAGGTACCGGAGAAGGGCTCGGCCACCCTCGAGCTCTACCTCACCGACAAGCAGGCCGGACAGCTGCGCGGCAAGGGTGTCGAACTCGCCGAGCACGCCCTCTCCGCCCAGGTGGAGAAGCGGGTCGCCGGAGCCGGGGACGGCGTCTTCCGCCCGTACGGCGGTGCGAACGGGCTCAAGCAGGAGATCCTGGCCACGTCCCAGGCCCACCCCGACCTCACCAAGGTCGTCTCCCTCGGCAAGACCCTGAAGGGCCAGGACATCCTCGCCCTCAAGGTCACCAAGGGCGCCAAGAAGGCCAAGGACGGCACCCGGCCCGCCACGCTGTACATGTCCAACCAGCACGCCCGCGAGTGGATCACCCCCGAGATGACCCGGCGGCTGATGCACCACTACCTCGACGGCTACGGCAAGGACCAGCGGGTCACGAGGATCGTCGACTCCACCGAGCTGTGGTTCGTGCTCTCCGCCAACCCGGACGGCTACGACTTCACCCACGCCGACCCCGACAAGCGCCAGTGGCGCAAGAACCTCCGCGACAACGACGGCGACGGGCGGATCGAGTCCGGCGACGGCGTCGACCTCAACCGTAACTTCGCCTACAAGTGGGGATACGACAACGAGGGTTCGTCGCCCGACCCGGCCGACGAGACCTTCCGCGGCTCCGGCCCGATGTCCGAGCCCGAGACCAAGGCCATCGACGCCTTCCAGAAGCGCATCGGCTTCCAGTACGGCATCAACTACCACTCCGCCGCCCAGCTGCTGCTCTACGGCGTCGGCTGGCAGGTCGCCACCGACACCCCCGACGACGTGGCGCTCAAGTCGCTCGCCGGTACCCCGGAGAAGTCCGCCGTCGCCGGCTACCGCCCGCAGGTCTCCTCCGAGCTCTACACCACCAACGGCGAGGCCGACGGACACGCGGCGAACGTCAACGGGATGCAGATGTTCACCCCGGAGATGTCGACCTGCGCCACCGCCTCCCGCGTCGACCCGAACGACGCCTGGGAGCCCGCCGACTGCGCCTCCGTCTTCACCTTCCCCGACGACGAGAAGCTGATCCAGGCGGAGTTCGCCAAGAACATCCCGTTCGCGCTGGCCGTCGCCGAGACCTCGGCCCACCCGGACCGGCCCGTCTCCGTCACCGGCCTCGACGCGCCGGACTTCACCCCGGACGCCTTCACCACCTCCTACGCCCGCGGCGGCGACCAGGTGGTCGCCGTGACGGCCCGCAAGTCGCTGCGCTCCAAGGAGCTCAAGTACCGCGTCAACGGCGGCCGGACGCACACCGAGCGCCTGGAGGCGTGGGACGGCGGCGAGACCTACGGCGGCGAGGACAACCTCTACTTCGACCAGTACCGGGCCGAGGTCGAGGACGCCGAGCCGGGTGACACCGTCCAGGTCTGGTTCACCGCCCGCACCCGCGAGGGCAAGGCGACCTCGTCCACCCCCTTCACGTACACCGTGGCCGACCGGGCCCGCGGCGACGTGCTCGTCCTCGCCGAGGAGGGCGGCACCGAGGCGGCGCGTCACACCGCCGGCTATGTGAAGGCGCTCGCCGACAGCGGTCGCAAGGCCGCCGTCTGGGACGTCGCCACCCAGGGGACCCCGGACACCCTCGGCGTGCTGAGCCACTTCCGTACGGTCGTCTGGTACACCGGCGCCGAGCAGCCCTCCGGGCCCGTCATGCTGGCCGTGCGGGACTACCTCAACGAGGGCGGCAAGCTGATCAACGCCGGCGAGAAGTCCGGCGGCCTCGTCGACATCGGCCGGGCGACGTCCAACGACTTCGCCCAGTACTTCCTCGGCGCCTACCACCGGGCCGGGCTGAAGAACCCGCCCGCCTTCGCAGGCTCCCGCGGCTTCGGGGGACTCACGACCGGCCTCGGCGGCACGACCGACAACCCGCTGGACAACGCCGGCGCGTACACCGTCACTTCGGACACGCTCGAACCGCGGAGCTTCCCGCAGTTCGGCTCCAGCAGGTCCGGCGGTGACTACCCGGGCGTCCGCACCCCCTTCGAGCCCTACGAGGGCACGTCCTTCGCGGCCGTCCGGCACTCCGACGACACCTGGAGCCGCCTCAGCCGTACCGTCGACCTCACCGGCGTCGTCGCCGCCGACAAGCCGAGCCTGCGCTTCCAGGTCAGCTACGACACCGAGCCCGGCTACGACAACCTCGTCGTCGAGGCCCACACCGTCGGCCAGGACGACTGGACCACGCTGCCCGACGCCAACGGCGGCACCTCCAGCGCCGCCCCGGCCGACTGCGGTGAGGGCTACTACGTCCAGGGACACCCCTTCCTCGCCCGCTATCTGACCGTCGGCGAGGACGGCTGCGCCACCAACGGCACCACCGGCTCCTGGAACGCCTTCACCGGGCCTTCCAACGGCTGGCAGCAGGCGTCGATCGACCTGAGCGCCTACGCGGGCAAGCAGGTCGAGCTGTCGATCTCGTACATCTCCGACCCCGGGACCGGCGAGATGGGCGCCTTCGTCGACGACACCGCGCTCGTCGTCGGTGGCACTCCGGGCCAGGGCGAGGGCTTCGAGACCACCCTCGGCGCCTGGTCCGTACCGGGTCCGCCGGCCGGCAGTCCGGGGAACGGCACCGAGTGGACCCGCTCGCCGGGGCTCTTCCACTCCCAGGCCGCGGTCACCACACGTGACACCGTCCTCCTCGGTTTCGGCCTGGAGCACGTCACGAGCGCGGCGCAGCGAACGTCACTCGTTCGAAGGGCACTCAGCGCCGTGCACGGCTGAGCGGACACCCGCCCTTTTGATCACAGTCAGTGATCGGGACGAAATGGGCACCGTGGCTCGAACCCGCCGGTAATAACGGGCCACGGTGCATTCGCGAGGCATTCCGACTGCACGCGATGTCACTCTGAGCCGATGGGAGAGGTAGGGTCGTAAGCGGTCGGGGACATCCCTAAAAGAATCTCGCCGGCGTCGAAACCCGGCGTACCTAACGAGGAGATCGGTTCGTGACGATCCGCGTAGGCATCAACGGCTTTGGCCGCATCGGTCGCAACTACTTCCGCGCGCTCCTTGAGCAGGGTGCCGACATCGAGATCGTGGCTGTCAACGACCTGGGTGACACCGCGACCACTGCTCACCTGCTGAAGTACGACACGATCCTGGGACGCCTCAAGGCCGAGGTCACCCACACCGCCGACACCATCACCGTCGACGGCCACACCATCAAGGTGCTCTCCGAGCGCAACCCGGCCGACATCCCCTGGGGCGAGCTGGGCGTCGACATCGTCATCGAGTCGACCGGCATCTTCACCAAGAAGGCCGACGCCGCGAAGCACATCGCCGGTGGCGCGAAGAAGGTCCTCATCTCGGCTCCGGCCAAGGACGAGGACATCACCATCGTCATGGGCGTCAACCAGGACAAGTACGAGCCGGCGAACCACCACGTCATCTCGAACGCCTCCTGCACCACCAACTGTGTGGCGCCGATGGCCAAGGTCCTCGACGAGAACTTCGGCATCGTCAAGGGCCTGATGACGACGGTCCACGCGTACACCAACGACCAGCGCATCCTGGACTTCCCGCACTCCGACCTGCGCCGCGCCCGCGCCGCCGCGGAGAACATCATCCCGACCACGACGGGTGCCGCCAAGGCCACCGCCCTGGTCCTCCCGCAGCTCAAGGGCAAGCTGGACGGCATCGCCATGCGCGTCCCGGTCCCGACCGGTTCGGCCACCGACCTGGTCGTGGAGCTGCAGCGCGAGGTCACCAAGGACGAGGTCAACGCCGCCTTCAAGAAGGCCGCCGACGACGGCGACCTGAAGGGCATCCTCTACTACACCGAGGACGCGATCGTCTCCTCGGACATCGTCGGCGACCCGGCGTCGTGCACCTTCGACTCCTCGCTGACCATGGTCCAGGAGGGCAAGTCGGTCAAGATCCTCGGCTGGTACGACAACGAGTGGGGCTACTCCAACCGCCTCGTCGACCTCACCGTCTTCGTCGGCAACCAGCTCTAAAGCCTCCGGAACCGGCACCTCGATGTGAGCACAGGGCTCGGACAGCGCGATGATGCGCTGTACGAGCCCTGTCTCGTGTGCTTCACCGCGTACCAAGGAGTCAGTAGAAGATGAAGACCATCGACGAGCTTCTCGCCGAAGGCGTCGCCGGCAAGCGCGTATTCGTCCGCGCCGACCTCAACGTGCCGCTGGACGGCACCACCATCACCGACGACGGTCGCATCCGCGCCGTCGTGCCCACGGTCAAGGCGCTGGCCGACGCGGGCGCCCGTGTCGTCGTCGCCTCGCACCTGGGCCGCCCGAAGGGCGCCCCGGACCCGGCGTTCTCCCTCGCCCCGGCCGCCGCTCGCCTCGGTGAACTGCTCGGCGCCGACGTCGCGTTCGCGACCGACACGGTCGGCGAGTCCGCCCGGGCGACCGTCGCGGGCCTCGCCGACGGCCGGGTCGCCGTCATCGAGAACCTCCGCTTCAACGCCGGCGAGACCTCCAAGGACGACGCCGAGCGCGGCGCGTTCGCGGACCAGCTCGCCGCCCTCGCCGACGTCTACGTCGGCGACGGCTTCGGCGCCGTGCACCGCAAGCACGCCTCGGTCTTCGACCTCCCGGCCCGGCTGCCGCACGCCGCCGGCTACCTCATCGCCACCGAGGTCGGCGTCCTGAAGAAGCTGACCGCCGAGGTCGAGCGCCCGTACGTGGTCGTCCTGGGCGGCGCCAAGGTCTCCGACAAGCTCGCCGTCATCGACGAGCTGCTGGGCAAGGCCGACCGCCTCCTGATCGGCGGCGGCATGGCGTACACCTTCCTCTACGCCAAGGGCTACGAAGTCGGCATCTCCCTGCTCCAGAAGGACCAGGTGGAGGTCGTCAAGGAGTACATGAAGCGTGCCGAGGAGAACGGCGTCGAGCTCGTACTCCCGGTCGACGTGCTCGTCTCCTCGGAGTTCCCGGACCTGAAGACCAAGGCCCCGGCCGACTTCGAGACCGTCGACGCCGACAAGATCCCGTCGACGAAGGAGGGCCTGGACATCGGCCCGCAGACGCGTGAGCTGTACGCGTCGAAGCTCGCCGACGCCGAGACGGTGTTCTGGAACGGCCCGCTGGGCGTCTTCGAGCACCCCGACTACGCCAACGGAACCAAGGCCATCGCGCAGGCCCTGCTCGACAGCCCCGGCTTCACCGTCGTCGGTGGCGGCGACAGTGCCGCCGCGGTCCGCATCCTGGGCTTCGACGAGAATGCCTTCGGCCACATTTCGACCGGCGGCGGCGCCTCCCTCGAGTACCTCGAGGGCAAGACGCTCCCCGGCCTCGCCGCACTGGAGGACTGAACACCTGTGAGCAGCACCCGCACCCCGCTGATGGCGGGCAACTGGAAGATGAACCTCAACCACCTCGAGGCCATCGCCCACGTCCAGAAGCTCGCCTTCGCGCTGAACGACAAGGACTACGACGCCGTCGAGGTCGCGGTTCTGCCGCCCTTCACGGACCTGCGGTCCGTCCAGACCCTGGTCGACGGCGACAAGCTCAAGATCAAGTACGGCGCCCAGGACATCTCGGCGCACGACTCCGGCGCCTACACCGGCGAGATCTCGGGCCTGATGCTGTCCAAGCTGAAGTGCGCCTACGTCGCGGTGGGCCACTCCGAGCGCCGGCAGTACCACGCCGAGACGGACGAGATCTGCAACGCCAAGGTCAAGGCCGCCTACAAGCACGGGATCACCCCGATCCTCTGTGTGGGCGAGGGCCTGGACGTCCGCAAGGCCGGCCAGCAGGTCCAGTACGCCCTGAACCAGCTCGACGGCGGTCTGAAGGACCTCCCGGCCGAGCAGGCCGAGTCCATCGTGATCGCCTACGAGCCGGTGTGGGCCATCGGCACCGGCGAGGTCGCCACCCCCGAGGACGCGCAGGAGGTCTGCGGTGCGATCCGTGGCCGTCTCGCGGAGCTCTACTCGCAGGAGCTGGCCGACAAGGTCCGCATCCAGTACGGCGGCTCGGTCAAGGCCGGCAACGTGGCCGCGATCATGGCGCAGCCCGACGTCGACGGTGCCCTGGTGGGCGGCGCGGCGCTGGACTCCGACGAGTTCGTCAAGATCGTCCGCTTCCGCGACCAGTGATGTGATCAGCGAGTAGGCGGTAGCGACGATCCGTCGTACCCTTGCGGGGGTCGGGCAGGACCTGCCC
>NZ_JBHTTQ010000113.1:0-23500 GCF_042794475.1 Streptomyces sp. NPDC056527 | reverse complement strand
TCCGGCACCCCCGCGCCCTGCTCGGCGAGGACCCGGGCGATCGCCGAGAGCCGAGCGCCGTCGAGGTCGTGCAGCGTGACCTGGGTGACCCGCCCTTCGGCGTGGTCCGCGAGCAGGGCGCCGTACACGAGCGGGACCCGGAATCCGCCGCCTCCGAGAATCGTCAGTTTCATGGTCGTACGCTACTGCCGTGCACGTACTGAGCAGCCGGATTCTGCTCCGGCCCACCGATCCCGACCGCACCCGGCGCTTCTACGGAGACCTGATCGGCCTCACGGTGTACCGAGAGTTCGGCACCGGACCCGACCGGGGCACCGTCTACTTCCTGGGCGGGGGCTTCCTGGAGGTCTCGGGGCGCGCCGCCCCGACCGAGGTCCCGTCACGGCTGCGGCTCTGGCTCCAGGTGGCGGACGTCCGGGCCGTGCATCAGGAGCTCCTCGGCAGGGACGTCGAGATCCTGCGGGAGCCGGTGATCGAACCCTGGGGGCTGGTCGAGATGTGGATCGCGGACCCCGACGGCGTCGAGATCGTCGTCGTCGAGGTCCCCGAGGACCACCCGCTGCGCTACCGGCCCTGAGCGGCGCGCCGGATCACCCCACGTCGAGCGCGTTGCGCAGGCCGAGCCGGTACCGCAGCCGGTCGTGCCGCTTGAGCGCCTCCAGCTCTGGCGCGCGGAACAGCGGCTCGACCGTGCAGCGCGCGGCCGTCGAGCCCGTACGGTCGAGGAGCGCGTTCACGGCCTGGCGGGCGGAGGCGTTGGCGCCCTCCATGGTGGCCAGGTCGATGTCGACGGCCACGTAGTCGCCGGCCAGATAGAAGTTCGGGACCTTCGTCGCGGCCTGCGGGCGGTTGTGGAAGGTGCCGACCGGGTGGATCAGGAGCTGGTCGTCGTTGGTCGGGTTCGGGGTGCCGAGGCCGTCCACGCCCGGGTCCAGGAACCAGGAGTGCAGCGCGCCGTCCTTCAGCACCGTACGGCCGGTGTCGTTGAACCCGGCCTTCAGCTGCGCCCACACCTCGCGGGCGACCTCGGTCCGGGTGCACTGCTTGGCCGTCTTGCCGTAGAGGATCCCCGGCCGGTCCCACTCCGAGACGTCGACCGAGAGACAGTCGACGACCGAGCCGTCGCCGTAGTCGGCCGGGAAGTCACGCGTCGGCCAGTGGTGCGCCTGCTGGATGCACGTCAGCGACCACGGGGAGTCGATCAGGTTGGCGTGGCCGGCGAGGAGCGGGGCCCGCTCGGTGAGATAGAACTGGATGCCCGTCATCCAGTCGGTCTCCAGCAGGTCGCAGCGGGCCAGTTGGGGATCGGCCGCCCGTAGCGCGGAGCCCCAGGTGCGCCGCGCGTGCTCCACCGGCATCGCGGAGACGTAGTGGTCGGCGGTCACCGAGCGGCGCACCCCCTGCGGGTCCTCGATCAAGGCCGCGGAGATCCGCCCGGCGCCGGAGTCGTACGCCATCTCCCGTACGGTCCAGCCGACCCGGAACTCCACGCCCAGGCCGGTCAGATGGGTCACCCAGGGGTCGATCCACGCCTCGTTCGTGGGCAGGTCGAGGATCCGGTCGAGGGGCCCGTCGGCGCCGCGGCCGAGCGCGTTGAAGGCGAACGCCTCCAGGAGCGTGGCGACCGTGCGGGTGCTGGCCTCCTCGGCCTTGGTCGCCACGATGTTGCGGGTGAGTCCGACGGCGAGGATGCGCTGGTAGTCGTAGCTCATCCGCTCGGCCCGCAGGAACTCCCACCAGGGCGTCGCCTCCCAGGTCCGGTCGCGCCGCTCGTCGCAGCTGGTGAGGAAGACGAGGAGGCGGTTGACGAAGTAGGCGGCCTCGTGGAGCGGGATGGAACGGGCCGTCTCCAGGAGTGCGGTCAGGGCCCGGCGGATCTCGTCGAGGGTGAGTTCGGCGGGCCGGTGGCCGGGCCACGGCAGCGGGATGCGCAGGTCCTCGCGGCCGGTGCGGGCGAAGGCCATCTCGGCGGGGGCGACGAGGTTGTCCCAGACGCCGTTGGCGTTCCCGGGGAAGGGGATGCGCCGCATCGTGTCGGGGAGGTTGTGGTAGATCCCGGGGATGAAGCGGAAGCCGTGCTCGGCGGGGAGCGGTCGCCGGGCGCCGCGCGCGCTGTCCGGCACGTCCATCGAGCGGGCCTTGCCGCCGAGCGCCCGGCGCTCGTAGACGGTGACGCGAAAGCCGCGTTCGGCCAGTTCGTGGGCGGCGGTCAGGCCGGCGACCCCGCCGCCGAGGACGGCGACGGAGTGGGGCGCGGCCTCCCCCGCCCCGGCCTGCGATGCCTCGGCGGCCCGCGCCGCGGTCGCCGGTGAGGCTCCGACGGCGACCGCCCCGGCGACGGCCGCGGCGCCCGCCACGAAGACCCGGCGCGAACTCCCCTTGCTCCCTGCGCTCTCGTCCGTACGATCCATGCCCCGACCCCTTTACCGGCGGTAACCATCACGTCCGGCGCAGGAGCATACGGTCGCCCCCCTGCCCCCGGAAGAGTCGCGCGAGCCGCCCCGCGCACATGGCTCGATCCCGCCCCCTCGGGGGCACAGGACACAATGGCCCCATGGCCCGACGCACCACACGCAAGAACAACCCCCCGTCCCCACGCATCACCGCGGACTCGCCCTGCCCCTGCGGACTGACCGCCCGCTACGGCGAGTGCTGCGGACGCTTCCACGCCGGATCCGCCGCCGCGCCCACCGCCGAACTGCTGATGCGCTCCCGCTACAGCGCCTTCGTCGTCCGCGACGAGGCATATCTGCTGCGCACCTGGGCCCCGCAGACCCGGCCGGCCGAGGTCGACTTCGACCCCTCGATGCGCTGGACCGGACTCGAGATCCGGGAGACCGGCGACGGCACGGCCTTCCACCAGGCCGGAACGGTCACCTTCGTCGCCTCCTACACGCACGGCGGCGCCGCCGGCTCGCTCCACGAGCGCAGCCGGTTCGCCCGCCATGAAGGCGCCTGGGTCTATGTCGACGGGGAGTTCATCGAGTAGAGCCTTCCAGCTCCCGACGGCCTCCCGGCAGCCCGGTCGCCAGATCCTCCGCGATCAGCTTCTTCGCGATGGCGTCCGTCGCCGCCCGCAGCTCGGGCCCGCTCGGCCGTCCGCGCTCCCGCTCGACCTGGCCGCTGAGCCAGTCGCCCCAGGCATGCGTGATGATCTCGGCTTCCCGCTTGCCCGACGGGGTGTGCGAGAGCAGATTGCCGTCCCGGGTCAGGAACCCCTCGTCGACCATGCGGTCGAAGACCGGGAGGAGGACCTCCGGAGGCACCCGCCGGCCGGCCGAGACGAGTCCGAGGCTGGCATGCCCGACGATCCGGGTGTAGAGCTCCACCTGCATCACCGCCCACGCACCCGCCGTGTCGAGCCGGGTGTCGGAGTCGGAGACGATACGGCGGGCGGTGTCGAAGTCCGTCCTGCGAAGGATCCTTCCGACGGACAGTTCCAGCAGTTTGGCCGAGTCGCCGGCGGTGGTGGGGGAGCCGAAGCCCTCGCCCATGTCGGGTGCGGAGGCCCGCGCGGTGTCCCGGAGCTTCACCTGCTTCAGGAACAGCGCCACGACGAAGCCGATCGCGGCGACCGGCACCGTCCAGAGGAAGACGGTGTGCAGGGTGTCCGCGTACGCCTCCACGATCGGCGCCGCCACGTCGTCCGGGAGTCCGTGGACGCCGGACGGGCTCGTCGAGGCCTGGGCGATCGCGGCCGGGTCCTGGCCGGGCCCGGCGATCGCGACGGCCTCGCGGACTCCCCGGGCCAGGTTGGGCTCCAGGGAGTTGGTGTAGATCGTGCCGAAGACGGCGGTGCCGAAGGAGCTGCCCAGCGTGCGGAAGAAGGTGACGCCCGAGGTGGCGGTGCCGAGATCGGCGTACTCGACGGTGTTCTGCACGGCGATGGTGAGCACCTGCATGCACAGACCGATGCCGACGCCGAGCACGAACATGTACAGCGACTCCAGCCAGGCGCTCGTGCCCGTGCCCATCAGGGACAGGAGGAAGAGTCCGACCCCCATCACCAGACAGCCCACGATGGGGAAGATCCGGTACCTGCCGGTCTTGCTCACCACGTTGCCGCTGTAGATGGAGGCGATCAGCAGACCGATGACCATCGGAAGCGTGCGGATGCCGGAGACGGTGGCCGAGTCCCCGTCGACGTACTGGAGGTAGGACGGCAGGAACGTCATCGAGCCGAGCATGGCGAAGCCGACGACGAAGCTCAGCACCGAGCAGACGGTGAACACCGGATTGGCGAAGAGCCGCATGGGCAGCATCGGCTCGGCGGCCCGGGTCTCCACCCAGCAGAAGAGCGCGAGCGCGATCAGTCCGCCGAGGAAGAGACCGATGATGACGCCCGACGTCCAGGCGTATTCGTTGCCGCCCCAACTGGTCGCCAGGATCAGGGCGCTGGAGCCGGCCGCGACCAGCGCGATGCCCGCGTAGTCGATGACCGGCTTGCTCGCGGCGCGTACGGAGGGGATCGTGCGGGCGGCGGCGATCACGACCAGGATCGCGATCGGGACGTTGACGTAGAAAGCCCAGCGCCAGCTCAGATGGTCGGTGAAGAGCCCGCCGAGGAGCGGGCCGATGACGGTGGCGACACCGAAGACCGCGCCGATCGCGCCCTGGTACTTGCCGCGGTCGCGCAGCGGGATCACATCGGCGATGAGCGCCATGGAGGTGACCATCAGACCGCCGGCGCCGATGCCCTGCAGTCCGCGCCAGACGATCAGCAGGGTCATGTTGGTGGCGAGGCCGCAGAGGAACGAGCCGGTGATGAAGATGATCGCGGAGATCTGGAAGATCACCTTGCGTCCGAACAGATCACCGAACTTGCCGACGAGGACGGTGGCGACCGTCTCGGCCAGCAGATAGGCGGTGACCACCCAGGACATGTGCGCGGCGCCGCCGAGGTCCGAGACGATGGTCGGCAGGGCCGTGCCGACGATCGTCTGGTCCAGCGCGGCGAGCAGTACACCGAGCAGGATCGTGCCGAAGACGATGTTGCGGCGGCGGCTGTCGAGCACCGGGGGCCCGGCTGCCGGGGGCGCGGGCGCGGCTTCGCTGGTGGTGGTCACTCTCGCAGCCTCACACCGGGTGGGGCCGCCCGCATGTGGGGGAAGGCCGAACCGGTGCGGTGACGGGGCGGCGCCCCGAACGGAGTAGGCGCCGGCCGGAGCTAGCGGGGGAGCACCGGCAGCAGCGGGTGGTGCTTCGCGAGCACCTTGTTGGCCCGGGCGAGGGCGGACAGGGCGTGCTCGCGGTCCGCACGGTCCTCGGCGCACAACGGCCCACGGAACCGGAGCACCTCGCGCGCCGCGCAGTCGGCGTCGACCTCCGCCTGCAGGACGTGCAGCGGCAGACAGGAACCGATCATCGCGGCCACACGGTCGGGGATCGGGACGGGGACGAGGGGCGAGGGCGAGGTGATCACGGTCAGTCCTTGTGGGGTCCGGAGTCGAGGAGGGGTCTCCCCCTCCATACGTACAGGATGGGCTTCCGGGTTCGTCGACGGGGATGTCTCCGTGAAGCAACGGCCGGAAGGCCGCTCGGCCGGGCGTACGGAGCGGTCGTGAGCCTCGATCCGGGCGGCCCGGGCGGCGGCGCGGAACGTTCTCGCAGGTGCGCGGCGCGTGGTGCGATCTTCACGGGGAAGACGGACACCCGAATCGCTCGGATGTCCGTCGAATGCGGAATCGAGAATCCCTGCCCCGTGACGAATCGGCGAAGCGGGAATGTGAAGCATCTCACCCCCGGGCTGGTCCTTCGGCGGGGCCGTCGCGGGTCGAAATGGTTCAAAGGAGAACGTGCGCGGGCGGTTGAAATCTCGTTACGCGCGGGTAAGTTGACTGTCCGGTAGGTCCAGCGAACCGGTCACTCCCCGCCCGTATGCCGCGAACAGGAGCCCGCCATGGGCGTACGCAAGGATCTGAAGCAAGCCAAGAGGCGCAGTGACCTCCTCGACCGCTTCCCGGTCGAGCTCGTGCGCGAGAACGGTGTCGTGCGCGAGGCGCGCACGCCTCTCCCGGACGGGCCGCCGCCGACCGGTACGCCCGCGGACATCCCGTTCGTCAACGCGGCCGAGGACCCCGGCTCGATCGTCATACGCCGTAGGAGCCACGGGAGTTGGCGGTCCGTCACCGCGGCCGAGTTCGCCGGCGACGTCCAGGCCGCCGCGAAGGGGCTGATCGCCGCGGGGGTGGAGCACGGCGGACGGGTCGTGCTGATGGCGCGCACGAGTTACGAGTGGTGCGTGCTCGACTTCGCCATCTGGGCGGCCGGCGGTCAGACGGTCCCCGTCTACCCCACCTCCTCGGCCGAACAGATCGCCTGGATCCTCCAGGACTCCGGCGCCCGCCACGCCGTCACCGAGACCGCCGAGCACACCGCGGCCCTCCTCGAAGCCGCCACGACGCTCCCCGAACCGGTCCGGAGCTGGGAGATCGCCTCCGCCGGCATGGAGGAACTCGCGCGCATCGGCGCGGAGTCGCCGGACGAAGAGGTGGTCAAGCGCCGCGCCGCGCTCACGCCGGACACCGTCGCCACCGTCTGCTACACCTCCGGAACCACCGGCCGCCCCAAGGGCTGCGTCCTCACCCACGGCAATCTCCACGCGGAAGCGGCCGGCACGGTGGAGCTGCTGCATCCGGTCTTCAAGGAGGTCACCGGTCAGGCGGCCTCGACGCTCCTCTTCCTGCCGCTCGCCCACATCCTCGGACGCGCGATCCAGGTCGCCTGCCTCATGGCCCGGATCGAGATAGGTCACTTCCCCAGCATCAAGCCGGACGAACTACGGCCCGAACTGCGGCGGTTCCGGCCCACCTTCCTCGTCGGCGTGCCGTATCTCTTCGAGAAGATCCACGACACCGGGCGGGCCACCGCCGAGAAGCTCGGCCGCGGCTCCTCCTTCGACCGCGCCGACTCCATCGCCGTACGCTTCGGCGAGGCCGCGCTGCGCCGCCTCCTGGACGAGGGCCGCCGCCCCGGACCGGGGCTGACGGCCGCGTGGGCCCTGTACGACCTCCTCGTCTACCGCCGGATCCGCAAGGAACTCGGCGGGAACCTGCGGTACGCCATCAGCGGCGGATCCCCGCTCGACCGGCGACTCAACCTCTTCTTCTACGCCGCCGGGGTGCTCGTCTACGAGGGCTACGGCCTCACCGAGACGACCGCGGCCGCCACCGTCACCCCGCCCCTGCGGCCCCGGCCCGGCACCGTCGGGCGGCCCGTCCCCGGCATCGCGGTCCGCATCGCCGACGACGGGGAGGTGCTGATCAAGGGCGGCATCGTCTTCGCCGCGTACTGGAACAACCCGGACGCCACCGAGGAGGTGCTGCGGGACGGCTGGTTCGCCACCGGCGATCTCGGCGCCCTCGACGACGACGGCTATCTCGCCATCACCGGCCGCAAGAAGGACATCCTGATCACCTCGGGCGGCAAGAACGTGTCCCCGGCCGTCCTGGAGGACCGGCTGCGCAGCCGCCCGCCGGTCGGGCAGTGCCTGGTCGTCGGGGACAACCGCCCGTACATCGCCGCGATCGTCACCCTCGACCCCGAGGCGGTCGGGCATTGGCTGGCCGTGCGCAAACGGCCCGGGGACACCCCGATGGCCGCGCTCTGCGAGGATCCCGAGCTGGTCGCCGACGTCCAGAAGGCCGTCGACTACACCAACCAGGCCGTCTCCCGGGCCGAGTCGATCCGCAGGTTCCGAATCGTGCCGGGGGAGTTCACCGAGGAGAACGGGATGCTCACCCCGTCGCTCAAGGTCAAGCGGCATGCGGTGGCGGCGGCGTACGCGGCGGAGATCGAGGCGCTGTACCACTGAGGGCGCGGTACCGCTGGGGGCCTGGAACCACGGGGGCGCTGAACGCCGACGGCAGGATCCGAACGAGAGGCCCTAGGCCAGTACCTCGGAGAGGTCGTAGGAGACCGGCTCCTCCAGCTGCGTGTACCCGCACGACTCCGGCGCGCGGTCCGGCCGCCACCGTTTGAACTGGGTCGTGTGCCGGAACCGGTCGCCCTCCATGTGGTCGTACCCCACCTCGCAGACCCGCTCCGGTCGCAGCGCCACCCAGGAGAGGTCCTTCTTCCCTGACCAGCGGCTCGGCGCGCCCGGCAGCCTCGCCCCCGCATGCGCGGCCTCCTCGGCCCAGGCCGCCCACGGGTGCCCGTCGGGCGGGTCCATCCGCAGCGGCTCCAGCTCGGCGACCAGTTCCTCACGGCGCTTGGCGGTGAAGGCGGCGCAGACCCCGACGTGCTGGAGCGTGCCGCCCTCGTCGTACAGCCCGAGCAGGAGCGAGCCGACGACGGGCCCGCTCTTGTGGAAGCGGTACCCGGCCACGACCACATCGGCGGTCCGCTCGTGCTTGATCTTGTACATCAGCCGGGCGTCCGGCCGGTACGGGAGATCCAGCGGCTTGGCGATCACACCGTCCAGACCCGCGCCCTCGTACTGCTCGAACCAGCGCGCCGCGACCTCCGGGTCGGTCGTCGCCGGCGCCAGATGGACCGGGGCGTCGACACCGCGCAGGGCCTCCTCCAGGGCGGCCCTGCGGTCGGTGAGCGGGGTGTCGAGGAGGGAGTCGTCGCCGAGGGCGAGCAGGTCGAAGGCGATGAAGCGGGCCGGGGTCTTCTCGGCCAGCATCCGCACCCGCGAATCGGCCGGATGGATGCGTTCGGTGAGCCGGTCGAAATCGAGCCGCCCGCCGTGCTCGATCACGATCTCGCCGTCGACCACGCAGCGCTGCGGGAGCCGGGGCAGCAGGGCCTCGACCAGTTCGGGGAAGTAACGGGTCAGCGGCTTGCCCGTGCGGCTGCCGATGACGAGGTCCGGGCCGTCGCGGTGCACGATGGCGCGGAAGCCGTCCCATTTCGCCTCGTACTGCATCCCCGGAGGGATCTTCTTCACGGCCTTGGCCAGCATCGGCTTCACGGGCGGCATCACCGGCAGATCCATGGCCCGATTGTCCGGTATGCGAGGAATGTCGGCGAGCCCTACGCTGGCTCGCATGGCGAGCAAGGCGGCAGCGGTGGAGCTGGAAGTCGGTGAGCGGACCGTACGCGTGTCCAATCCGGACAAGGTGTACTTCCCCGAACCCGGTTACACCAAGCTCGACATGGTCAGCTACTACCTGGCCGTCGGGGACGGCATCACGCGCGCGCTGCGCGACCGTCCCACGACCCTGGAGCGCTACCCCGACGGAGTGACGGGCGAATCCTTCTTCCAGAAGCGCGCCCCCAAGTACCTCCCGGAGTGGATCCCCACCGCGCACATCACCTTCCCGAGCGGCCGGTCCGCCGACGAGATGTGCCCGACCGAGCCCGCGGCCGTGCTGTGGGCCGCCAACCTCGGCGCGGTGACCTTCCACCCGTGGCCGGTACGTCGCGAGGACACCGACCACCCCGACGAGCTGCGCATCGACCTCGACCCGCAGCCGGGCACGGACTACGCCGACGCGGTCCGTGCGGCGCACGAGCTGCGCGCCGTGCTCGACGAGCACGGGCTGCGCGGCTGGCCCAAGACCTCGGGCGGGCGCGGCCTGCACGTCTTCGTGCCGATCGAGCCGAAGTGGACCTTCACCCAGGTCCGCCGCGCGGCCATCGCATGCGGGCGCGAGCTGGAACGGCGGATGCCGGACAGCGTGACGATCAAGTGGTGGAAGGAGGAGCGCGGCGAGAAGATCTTCGTCGACTACAACCAGACGGCCCGCGACCGCACGATCGCCTCCGCCTACTCCGTACGGCCCCGCCCCCATGCCCCGGTCTCCGCGCCGCTGAACTGGGACGAGATCGACGACGCGACGCCCCTCGACTTCGACATCAGGACGATGCCGGCCCGCTTCGCCGAACTGGGCGACGTCCACGCCGACATGGACGACGAACGCTTCAGCCTGGAGAGCCTCCTGGAACTGGCCCGCCGGGACGAGGCGGACCACGGCCTCGGAGACCTGCCGTACCCGCCGGAGTACCCGAAGATGCCGGGGGAGCCGAAGCGGGTGCAGCCGAGCCGGGCGAAGAAGGACGACGGCTGACGGCGGCACCGCGCGAGGAGTCCGCGGGGCGCTCGGCGCGCCGCATTGATCGAACGTTGATGGGGCGTTTACGGCCACGGGGCAACGTGTCGGCCATGCAGACCGACACCACCGCCGTACTGAACGCCCAGGCCCCCGACATGTCCTGGCAGGAGAACGCCCTGTGCGCCCAGGCCGGCCCCGAATTCTTCTTCCCGGCCCCCGGCTCCTCCACCCGCGAGGCGAAGATGCTGTGCGGCGCATGCGAGGGGCGGGTGCAGTGCCTGGAGTACGCACTGGACCACGACGAGCGGTTCGGGGTGTGGGGCGGGCTCTCGGAGAAGGAGCGGGGGCGGCTGAAGCGCCGACAGGGGTGACCGGTGCGGAGCGTCGGGCGGTGAGGTCCGGACACCGGCCGTCCCGGGCCGGGCCGACGCGCTCGGCGAGTCGGCCGCTCCGGGCCGGGCCGACGCGCTCGGCGAGCGGCGTGGCGGAGGGTCGGTCGTCCGACGCGGCCGCGCCGAGCGCCGCGTCGAACCAGACGCCCCGTCGCCGCACCGGCCGCCCGTGAGCGCCGACTGCCGCACCGGCTGACCGTGAGCGCCGACCGTCGCACGGTGCGACCCCGCGGGGAAACGCGGCGAACGGTCGATCCGCCTCAACGCCCTCTCCCGCCGCCTCGGTTCCTCGGGTGCCGGCCGAGGCGATAACCGGATGCCGACGCCGGTCCACGATCACTACGATCAAGGACCCATGGACCAGGAACTCGCCGCCTTCGAGCGCACCATCACCAGGCTGCGCAGCCTGCCCCTCGGCGACCCCGACCGGATGCGCGGCGAGGAGCTCGCCGCCACCTTCGCCCGCGAGAGCCGCAACAAGCGGCGCAAGGCCCGCCGTGCCGAGCAGGCCGCCGCCGACGCCGCCCTGACCGCGCGCACCGCGACCGGGGCTCTCGACCGACGCGAGGACGCCCCTCTGGCGGTCGCCGGGGGCACGTCGCCGGGCGAGTTCCTCAAGCGCCACAACTGCTATGTCTGCAAGTCGTCGTATCGACAGGCCGACGCCTTCTACCACCGGCTCTGTCCGACCTGCGCAGCCGACAACACCGCCCGTCGTGCCCTGACCACCGATCTCACCGGTCGCAGGGTCCTGCTCACCGGCGGGCGCGTCAAGATCGGGTTCCAACTGGCGTTGATGATGCTCCGCGACGGAGCCGAGGTGCTCGTCACCAGCCGCTTCCCGCACGACACCCTGCGCCGCTTCCGCGCAGCCGAGGGCAGCGAGCGGTGGCTGGAGCGGCTCACCGTCATCGCCATCGACCTGCGCGACCCGCGCCAGGTCCTCGGCCTCTGCGAGCGTCTGCACGCGGACGGACGGCCGCTGGACATACTCGTCAACAACGCCGCCCAGACGATACGCCGACCCCCGGAGTCGTACGCCCTGCTCGTGGCGGGGGAGCGCGAGGCGCTCCCCGAGGGCGTCATCCCCGCGCCGGGGTACGAGACCGCCGAGTCGGTCCCCGTCCTCGCCGCGCTGGAGCGGGACCAGCTCGCCCGGCCGGAGGGGCAGCCCGACGAGGCCGGGCTGCTCCCCGACCCCTCGCCCCGGAACTCCTGGTCCGTACGGCTCGGCGAGCTCGACGCCGCCGAGCTCCTGGAGGCCCAGCTCGTCAACGCCGTCGCGCCGACCCTGCTCTGCGACCGGCTGCTGCCGCTGCTGCTCGCCTCCCCGCGCCCGCGCCGCTACATCGTGAACGTGTCCGCCGTCGAGGGGCGCTTCACCGTGCGGAACAAGACGGGCGGCCATCCCCATACGAACATGGCGAAGGCCGCCCTCAACATGCTCACGCGCACCAGCGCCGGCGAGCTGGCGGAGCAGGGCGTGCACATGTGCAGCGTGGACACGGGCTGGATCACGGACGAGAACCCGGCGCCGCGCAAGGCCCGGATCGCCGCCGTGGGCATCCGGACGCCGCTCGACGTCGTCGACGGCGCCGCCCGGATCTACGACCCGATCGTGCGCGGCGAGGCCGGGGAGCCCGTCACGGGCGTCTTCCTCAAGGACTACCGGGAAGCCGCCTGGTAGCAGGTCGGCCCGCCCCGACGGGCCCGGGTGGGTCTGCCGCCGGCCGGTCCGGGCGGTCAGCCCGCCTTGCGGGCCTCCATCCGCGCCTTGCGGGCGGCGAGCTTCTCGTCGAACTTCGAGGCCTCGCTGTCCAGGCCGTTCATGTACAGCCCCAGCTCCTCCTGGGCCTTCAGGCCCTCCGGGCCCAGGCCGTCGATCTGGAGGACCTTGAGGAAGCGGAGCACCGGCTGGAGGACGTCGTCGTGGTGGATGCGCATGTTGTAGATCTCGCCGATCGCCATCTGCGCCGCCGCCCGCTCGAACCCGGGCATGCCGTGTCCGGGCATCCGGAAGTTCACGACGACGTCCCGCACGGCCTGCATGGTCAGGTCGGGGGCGATCTCGAAGGCCGCGCCCAGCAGGTTGCGGTAGAAGACCATGTGCAGGTTCTCGTCGGTGGCGATGCGGGCCAGCATCCGGTCGCACACGGGGTCGCCGGACTGGTGGCCGGTGTTCCGGTGCGAGATGCGGGTGGCGAGCTCCTGGAAGGCGACGTACGCGACCGAGTGCAGCATCGAGTGACGGTTGTCGGACTCGAAGCCCTCGCTCATGTGCGCCATCCGGAACTGCTCCAGCTTGTCCGGGTCGACCGCGCGCGAGGCCAGCAGGTAGTCGCGCATCACGATGCCGTGGCGGCCCTCCTCGGCGGTCCAGCGGTGCACCCAGGTGCCCCACGCGCCGTCGCGGCCGAAGAGGCTGGCGATCTCGTGGTGGTAGCTGGGGAGGTTGTCCTCGGTGAGCAGGTTCACCACGAGGGCGATCTTGCCGATCTCGGTGACCTTCGACTGGGACGGCTCCCAGGCCTCGCCGTCCTCGAACAAGCCCGGGAAGTTCCGGCCGTCGGACCAGGGCACGTACTCGTGCGGCATCCAGTCCTTGGTGACCTTCAGGTGCCGGTTGAGCTCCTTCTCCACCACCTCTTCCAGCGCGTAGAGCAGCCGCGCGTCGGTCCACCCTGTCGAGCTGCCGAGGTGGGGAGAGGTGAGCGTCACTGGGACTCCTGGGGACGGAGAAGGGTATACGGAATTACCTACGGATTCGTAGGTTACGAAACCGTAGGTTAAGGCTCCGTAAGGCGTCGGCCAAGCCCGTCTCGGCGATGTCCGGTTACGTTCCGTTATGTGCGCTGCTGATGGGCGTGGACGGAGAGGCAGGTCACGCACGCGGCGTGCCCTGCCCCTCCGCGATCACGGCTACTCAGAGCAGATGGTCGGTCTTGTTCCCCGGCACCCCCTCCAGTACCGCCTCCGGCGTCGTCGGCAGCAGCTCACCGTCGAGCAGGAGCCAGCGGGTGATGCCCAGCGACTCCAGGAACGGCACGTCGTGGCTCGCCACGATCAGCGCACCCTCGTACGCCTCCAGCGCCGCCGTCAGCTTCCGGACGGAGGCGATGTCCAGGTTGTTGGTCGGCTCGTCCAGCATCAGCAGCTGCGGAGCGGGCTCGGCGAGCAGCAGCGCCGCCAGGGTCGCCCGGAACCGCTCCCCGCCCGACAGGGTCCCGGCGGCCTGATCCGCCCGCCCGCCGCGGAAGAGGAATCGCGCGAGCCGCGCCCTGATCGCGTTCGCCGTCGCCGAGGGGGCGAACCGGGCGACGTTCTCCACCAGGCTGAGCTCCTCGTCGAGGACGTCGAGCCGCTGCGGCAGGAAACGCAGCGGCACGTGCGTCATCACCTCCCCCGACAGCGGCTCCAGTTCTCCGGCGATCGTCCGGAGCAGCGTCGACTTGCCGGCTCCGTTCCGGCCCACGAGCGCGATGCGCTCCGGTCCGCGCAGCTCGAACTCGCCGCCCACGCGGGCTCCGTAGCGCAACTCCACCTCGCGCAGCGACAGCACGCCCCGGCCCGGATGGACCGTGGTGCGCGGCAGTTCGATCCGGATCTCGTCGTCGTCCCGCACCGCCTCCACCGCCGCGTCCAGTCGCACCCTCGCCTCGGCCAGCCGCTCGGAGTGCAGGGCGCGGTGCTTGCCCGCCGACACCTGGGCCTCGCTCTTGCGGTTGTTGGCCACGATCTTCGGGACGACCTTGTTCGCGGCGCTCTTCTGGGCGTAGCGCTTACGCCGCGCCAACTTCTGCTGAGCGTCGGAGAGTTCGCGCTTCTGCCGCTGAACGTCGGCCTCGGCCACTCGCACCATCCGTTCGGCCGCCTCCTGTTCGGCCGCGAGCGCCTCCTCGTACGCGGAGTAGGCGCCGCCGTACCAGCCGACCTCGCCGTCCCTCAGGTCGGCGATCTGGTCGACCCGCTCCAGGAGTTCGCGGTCGTGGCTGACCACGACGAGCACGCCGGACCAGGCGTCCACCGCCTCGTAGAGCCTGCGACGGGCGTACAGGTCGAGGTTGTTGGTCGGCTCGTCGAGCAGCAGGATGTCCGGCCGGGCGAGCAGCAGCGCGGCGAGCCGCAACAGGACGGACTCGCCGCCCGACACCTCGCCGATGGTCCGGTCGAGCCCGATGTGACCGAGCCCGAGCTGGTCGAGAGTGGCGCTGGCCCGCTCCTCCACGTCCCAGTCGTCGCCGACCGCCGCGAAGTTCTCCTCGGAAGGGTCACCCGCCTCGATGGCATGCAGCGCGGCGCGGGTGGCGGCGATCCCGAGCGCCTCGTCGACCCGGAGCGTGGTGTCGAGCGAGATGTTCTGCGGGAGGTAGCCGACCTCGCCGACCGTGCGGACAGTGCCGGCCGTGGGCGTCAGCTCACCCGCGACGAGCTTGAGAAGCGTGGACTTGCCCGATCCGTTGAGGCCGATCAGGCCCGTTCTGCCGGGTCCGACCGCGAGCCGGAAGTCGTCGAGGACCTCGGTGCCGTCGGGCCAGGAGAAGGAGAGAGAGGAGCAGGTGATGAACGTGGGATGGGTCGCCATGGGGGCCTCCCGGTTGCAAGAGCGTGGGCTGGGGCAACGGGTGAGACACCGGGGGCGCGGGCAGGCACAAGAGCTCGTACGCCGAGGTCGAAGACGGCACACGCGGCGGCAGGGGGCACGCGCGGCACGGTGTCTCGAAACCTCAGACGAGCAACGGCCTTCTCCGATCGGGCGACAACAGGGCCAGGTCAGGACGGTACGCCGTGCGTCGAGCGGGAGACAAACGATTTACGGGCGGTGCCCGTGAGACGGGCCCGGACTGCTCAGGCGTAGTCGTCGAGCAGTTCGGCCAGGTCCTGGTCCCAGTCCAGGTACTGGTGCTCGCGGCCGACCGGCACCAGGTGCTGCGACCGCTCGAGGAACTGCCGCAGTTCGGCCGTGCGGACATGCACCACGGCCACGCCCTCGGGCGCGTGGAACTCGACGACGGTGCGGTCGTAGCCGTACGGGCGGACGCGCACGTCCCCCAGCCCGGCCGGGCCGTCCACACCCTCCGTCAGCAGCTCGCGCGAGAACGCCCACGACACCTCGACGCCCTCCAGCGTCGCGGGCGGCGGGAACGCCATGCTCACCGCGAACGGATCCTCACGGTCGTACCGCAGCGTGGCGGGGACGGTTTCCATCCGGGGAGCGGATGCGACCAGACGGGCCTGAACGGCCTGCTCGATGACGGTGGACAAAGGCCAGCTCCTGTCGCGCGGCTTCGGTTCCTGACGTCTCCCTGACACTAGGAATGACGAACGATCGGGCCCGAACGTGCACTGGCGGAGTACGTGAGCTGTGTCACCGTTGTTCACCTGGGCGTTTCATCTCGATTCGGCGGGACGGTCGACCGGGTCGTCGGTCGGGGGCGCCGCGCAGGGCCCCGAGTGGTCGCAGTAGGGCTGGTTCCCGGACGCCCCGCAGCCGCAGAGCATCACGCGCGTCTCGTGCCGTACGCCGAACTCCGCGGCGACCGAGAGGTCGCCGCGGACCACGATCTGTCCGTCCGGGTTCCGGCGCACGGTCGTGGGGGAGTCCGGCGGCTCGGCGGAGCCGTCGGCGGGGTGGTACTGCAGCGCGCCGGAGGGGCAGCGGCGGACGACCTCGGCGACCAGCGAGGCGTCGGCGCCGTCGGGGCTGATCCAGGGGCGCTTCTCCACGTCGAAGACCGCCGGCAGACCCCGCACGCACTCGGCCGCATGCAGACATCGGCGCGGTTCGAAGGTGACGGTGATGCCTTCGCCCGCGTACTCCTTGAGCTTCGGCTTCTCGTCGGTCATGCCGTCCAGCCTAGGAAGGAGGGAGGCGCGACGCACTCTGGACGGGATCACCGGGGGTGGACTAGCTTCCGGCGCCATGACGTCCATGGGGAAGACGAGACGATTGTTATCGGTGGGCCTGAGCGGGGCGGTGTTCGCCCTGGCGGCCGTGGCGATGCCGGCGGGACCGGCGCAGGGTGCGTCGCACGCGGTGTCCTGGCAGCTCACCGAGACCGGAACGGACGCGCGTTTCCGAGGGCTCGCGGCGGTCGACCGACGGACGGCCTGGGCCGCGGGTTCCAAGGGGACGGTGCTGCGGACCACGGACGGCGGCCGGAGCTGGCGGAACGTCTCGCCGCCCGGTGCGGCGGAGCTGGAGCTGCGCGACGTGGAGGCGTTCGACGCCCGGCGCGCGGTGGTCCTCGCCATCGGCGAGGGCGAGGCGTCGCGCGTGCTGCGTACCGACGACGGCGGCGCGACCTGGACCGAGTCCTTCCGCAACACCGACCCGCGGGCGTTCTACGACTGCATGACGTTCTTCGACCACCGGCACGGTCTTGCCATGAGCGATCCCGTGGACGGGAGGTACCGGATCCTCTCGACGCGGGACGGCGGCCGTACGTGGGAGGTGCTGCCGGACGCCGGGATGCCGGCCGCGCTGCCCGGCGAGGCGGGGTTCGCGGCGAGCGGCCAGTGCCTGGTCTCCTCCGGACCGAAGGACGTCTGGCTGGCGACCGGCGGCGGGGCCACGGCGCGTGTGCTGCACTCCGGCGACCGGGGCCTGACCTGGACCGCCGCCGAATCCACGATCCCCGCGGGCGACCCGGCGCGCGGAGTCTTCGGGCTCGCGTTCCGGGACCGTACGCACGGGATCGCGGTGGGCGGCGACTACCGCAAGGACCAGCCGTCCCCGCGGGCGGCCGCGGTCACCGGGAACGGCGGGCGCGGCTGGCATGCCGCCTCCGCCCCGCCGCCCGCGTACCGCTCGGGCGTCGCATGGCTCCCGCACAGCCGGACGGCCGCGCTCGCCGTCGGCCCCACGGGCACGGACCTGACGACGGACAACGGACGCACCTGGCGGACCGTCGACACCGGCTCGTACGACACCGTCGACTGCACTTGGGACGGCGCGTGCTGGGCCTCCGGCGAGAAGGGCAGAATCGCCCGCCTCGGCAGGGGTTAGGCAGCGCCCAGGGGAGCGAGGGGGCGGCTAGGAAGGAAGCTGCTCCCGGTACGGGGCGAGCGCGTCGGCCGTCTTGGTCGCGTAGAACTCGGTGATCCGGTACGCGCAGACGCCCTCGACGCTGAAGGGGTCGGCCGCGGCGATCTTCTCGATCTCCGTGCGGTCGACCCCGGCGGCGAGGATGACACCGCCGTCGCGCGGGTTCTTCCGCCCCGAGGCGATGAAGACGCCGGCCGCGTACTGCGCGTCGAGCCACTCGACGTGGGCGTCGAGCAGGACGTCGACCCGCTCGACGGGAGCGGTGTAGGTCAATTCCAGAACGAACATGATCGCCAGGCTACCGGGGAGCGGGAACGCGACGGGAAAACCGTTCGCCTGGCGGACGGAGGGGCGCCGTAGGCTGGCCGTCACCATGAAGATCATCGACATTCCCGCGGGCTGGCCCGCCGACGAGACCGCCGCCCGTGCCGTGCAGAGGGAGCTGCGTGGACGCCTCGTGCTCGACGAGCCGGGGCCGGAGCCCGGTACGGGGCATGTCACGGGTCTGGACGTGGCGTACGACGACGAGCGTGATCTCGTCGCCGCGGCGGCCGTGGTGCTCGATGCCCGGACGCTCGACGTGGTGGAGGAGGCCACGGCGGTCGGCCGGGTCTCGTTCCCGTACGTCCCGGGACTGCTCGCCTTCCGCGAGATCCCGACGGTGCTCGCCGCGCTCGCCGCGCTGGAGACCGACCCCGGTCTCCTCGTCTGCGACGGCTACGGTCTCGCCCACCCGCGCCGCTTCGGTCTCGCGAGCCATCTCGGAGTGCTGACCGGGCGACCGTCGATCGGCGTCGCGAAGAACCCGTTCACCTTCACGTACGACCCACCCGGCGCCGAGCGGGGCGACCGCAGCCCGCTCGTGGCAGGTGACGAGGAGGTCGGCCGGGCACTGCGCACCCAGGCCGGAGTCAAGCCCGTCTTCGTCTCCGTCGGCCACCGCGTCTCCCTGGACAACGCCTGCGCCCACACCCTCCGCCTCGCCCCGCGCTACCGCATCCCCGAGACCACACGCCACGCCGACTCCCTCTGTCGCCGTGCCCTGAAGGAGGCCCTCGGGGGAGCGCCGTGAGCGAGCTGATCCTGGACGTGAACGGCCGGCCGCGGCCCGGACTGTGCCTCCGCACGGCCGGCGACCGGCTGGTCCTCACCCAGGGGGACGATCCCCTGCTGCTCGCGGTCGTGGATCCGCACCACTACGGCGTCGACTTCTACCGCGCGGCCGCGCCCCGCCCCCTCCTCCCGCCCCTGCGGGCGAGCGACGCCCGGGCCTACGCGGACCGGCCCGGACGCTGGGCCCACCACATCGCGCGGGAGCTGACCGCCGATCCGGACGGGCCGCTCCACGACGGTCGTTGGGTCCTCACCTCCGAGACGCAGCCGCAGTGGAACCGGCACGGCGCGGGATCCGCCGCGTACTGGGAGGAGCTCGTCGTCCCCGGGCACCCCGACGGGTACATCGACTGGTTCGTCCACTCCGGTTCCTGGGAGGTGCTGCCGCTGCGCCCGCTCCCCGACGCCGACGACGGCCGCGTCACGGCATACGGCAAGCAGGCCCGCGCCGGGATCCTGCCCCCGGTGCTGCTCTGGTGGGTGAGCGGATTCGACTGCTATCTGCTGCTCGACGGGCACGCCAGGCTCGCCGCCGCGATCGCCGAGGACCTGGAACCGCCCGTTCTCGTCCTCCGGCGGACCGTCCCGCGCGACGAGCGCGAGCGGGGCGAGTCGGAGGCGGCCGCCGCGTACGAAGCCGAACTCGCCCGCTACTCCGCCCTCATGGCCCGCCACGGCCCCGCCGTCCCCGACGGCGCCGAGATCGCGGGTGGCATCCTGGTCCGCCGCCTCGAAAAGCTGCGCACCGGCGACCGTCCCACCTGGGCCTGGCCCCTGGCCGGAGGTGAGCACGAGTGGCAGCGGATCGTGGACGACCTGAGTACGAGTACGGATGGCGGGCCGCGATCATGGGCGGCAGAGTGGAATTCATGACAACCCCCGTTCCCACCCCGTCGCGTCCTGCCGAACGCGGCACGACCGCGGTCCTCGCCGTCGCCGGGCTCGTCGCCCTGGCGTGGGTCTGCGCCATGACCTATGTGCTCGCGGGCTGGGTGATCGCGTGATCGGCACCCTGCAGTGCGTCGTGCTCGACTGTACGGACGTGCTCGAACTGGCCGGGTTCTACCAGCAGTTGCTCGGTGGCGAGATCAACCGCCCCGACACGCAGTGGGCCGTCGACGACAGCTGGGCCACCCTGCACGACGCCTCGGGCGCGCCGGTGCTCGCCTTCCAGGGAGTGGCCGACCACCGGCCGCCGGTCTGGGGCGCTCCCGAGCAGCAGTTCCACCTGGACGTACGGGTCGCCGACCTGGAGGCCGCCCACCACGCCGTGCTGGCGCTCGGGGCGTGGCAGCTCGACGACGGGGACGGCGACCGGGGGTGGCGGATCTACGCCGACCCGGCCGGCCATCCCTTCTGTCTCGTACGTCACTGAGCCCGGTCCCGTGCGGCGGCGAGTCCCGTCCCCGTACGGCACCGGGCCAGGGCGTCAGCCCTCGTAGGCCACCCGGAAGCGGATGCCCGCCGCCCGCAGCCGGTCGAGGAGCGCGTCGCCCATCGCGACCGCCGTCGTGACCTGCCCGGAGGTCTTCGGCAGGTCGTCGAAGGCGAGGCTCAGGGCCGATTCGGCGAGCATCTTCGCCGTCTCGTCGTACCCCGGGTCGCCGCCGGACACCTCGGTGAACACCCGCCGTCCACCACCCTCGCCGACGAACCGCACGGAGAACCAGCTGCGTGCCCGCCGCTCCGCGCTGGGACCGTCGCCGGGCTCGTAACGATCCATCAGCCAACGGCGTACGGGCGCGAGTTGGGCCGCCACGACACCGGTGCCGATCGCGGCGGTGCCGCCGAGCGCCATCGGCAGCGTCTTCACCGAGGCGTAGTGCCGGTAGCGGAAGTCCGGGCCGTAGGACTCCAGCGCGCGCGCCGAACGCGCCACCACCTGCGGATCGATCGTCGGCAGGGGCAGCGCCCAGGTGCCGGTCTCCCGGCTGAACCGCGGCGCGCCCAGCGGTGCCCGCGCCCGTCGGCCGACCAACCGCGGTTCGTGCAGGCGTCGCTCGTGCGCCGCGCGCTGGATCTCCCGGCCGCGTCCCATCGCGGTCAGGGCCGAGGCGAATGTCCCACCCGAGAAGATCGCTCCCGCGCGGACGAATCCGTCGACCCGCAGCGGCACGTCCTTCGGCAGCTGCCGGACGGTGAAGTAGACGCCCAGATCGTGCGGTACGGAGTCGAAGCCGCATGCGTGGACGATCCGGGCGCCGGTCTCCCGGGCCCGCGCGTCGTGCCGGACGTACATCAGATCGACGAACTCGGACTCCCCGGTGAGGTCCACATAGTCCGTTCCGGCCTCCGCGCAGGCGGCCACCAGGCCCTCGCCGTACCAGACGTAGGGGCCGACCGTGGTGGCCACCACCCGAGTGGAACCGGCCAGTTCGCGTACGGCATCCGTGTCGGCGGAGTCCGCGACCAGCAGCGGCAGCTCCGCACACCGCGGCCATCGGGCGGCCAGCTTGTCCCGTAGGGCCTCCAGCTTGGCGCGGCTGCGTCCGGCGAGCGCCCACCGGCAGTCCGCCGGTGCGTGTTCGGCCAGATACTCCGCGGTGAGCACGCCCACGAACCCCGTCGCCCCGAACAGGACGACGTCGTACGGCCGCTCCGCCGTCTCCCGCCTCGTGTCGTTCCCGGTCTCCATCCGGTCCCTCGCCTTCACCTCGGCTACCCCTGCGAGCGCGGAGCCTAGCGGTACCTTCCGCGGGCTCCGTCAGCGGTGGTCGTCGGGGTGGTCATGCGCGCGTTTCGTTGTGGACATGGCAGGACCCTGGCGGCGGGATATCCGGATCCTCCGCTTCCGTCGATCGAATTTCCAAGCGCTTGCTCGGCCGGGGGGCTTGTGCGGAGTGGAACACGTTCCTAGCATCACTGGTGTTACATCATTGGTGTCACACACGGTCCTGGGGGCTCGATGGCAGCGCAGGCGAACGGTGGGAACGGCCCGCTCTCCGGGGTGCGCGTGGTCGAGCTGGCGGGCATCGGGCCCGGCCCGTTCGCCGCCATGCTCCTGGCCGACCTCGGCGCCGACGTCGTACGGATCGACCGGCCCGGCGGCCCCGGACTCGGCATCGACCCCGCGTACGACCTCACCAACCGCAACAAGCGCTCCGTCCTGGTCGACCTCAAGGCCGACGGCGGCCCCGCCACGGTCCTCGACCTGGTCGAACGCGCCGACATCCTCGTCGAGGGGTACCGGCCCGGTGTGGCCGAACGCCTCGGCGTCGGCCCGGACGCCTGCCTCGCCCGCAACCCGAAGCTGGTCTACGGCCGGATGACCGGCTGGGGCCAGGACGGGCCGCTCGCCGCGAGCGCCGGACACGACATCGCGTACATCGCGATCACCGGCACCCTCGGCATGATCGGCCCCGACCCCGACGGCCCGCCCACCGTCCCCGCCAACCTCGTCGGCGACTACGCGGGCGGCTCGCTCTACCTCGTCGTCGGCGTCCTCGCCGCGCTCCAGCACGCGCGCACGCACGGCGATGGCCAGGTCGTCGACGCGGCCATCGTCGACGGCGCCGCCCACCTCGCCACCATGATCCACGGCATGTTGGCGGCCGGCGGCTGGCAGGACCGCCGGGGCGTCAACCTGCTGGACGGCGGCTGTCCCTTCTACGGCACCTACGAGACCTCCGACGGGGGGTACATGGCCGTCGGCGCCCTGGAGCAGCAGTTCTACGACGAGTTCACGCGCCTGCTCGGCATCGAGGACGTGGCCCCCGCGCGCAAGGACTTCGGACGCTGGGACGAGCTGCGCGCCGCCGTCGCCGACCGCTTCCGCACCCGTACGCGCGAGGAGTGGACGGCCGTCTTCGAGGGGACGGACGCCTGCGTGGCGCCGGTCCTCTCGATGCGCGAGGCCCCCGCCCACCCCCATCTCGCCGCCCGCGGCACCTTCGTCGAGCACGCCGGCTTCGCCCAGCCCGCACCCGCGCCCCGGTTCTCCGTCACCCCGGGCGCCGTCCGCACCGGACCCGCCACACCCGGCGCCGACACCGACGAGGTCGCCCGGGACTGGGCCGTACCCTCCCTCAACCTCGACGCAGCCCCTCAGGAGCCCGAAGCATGAAGCGTCAGCTGTACACCGCCGACCACGAAGCGTTCCGCGAGACCGTCCGCACCTTCCTCGCCAAGGAGGTGCTGCCCCACTACGAGCAGTGGGAGAAGGACGGCATCGTCGCGCGCGAGGCCTGGCGCGCCGCCGGACGCCAGGGGCTGCTCGGCCTCGCGGTCGACGAGGAGTACGGAGGCGGCGGCAACGCCGACTTCCGCTACAGCGCCGTGCTCGCCGAGGAGTTCACCCGCGCCGGCGCACCCGGCATAGCGCTCGGCCTGCACAACGACATCATCGGGCCGTACCTCACCTCGCTGGCGACCGAGGAGCAGAAGCGCCGCTGGCTGCCGGGCTTCTGCTCGGGCGAGCTGATCACCGCCATCGCGATGACCGAGCCGGGTGCCGGCTCCGACCTCCAGGGCATTCGCACGAGCGCCGAGGACCACGGCGACCACTGGGTGCTCAACGGCTCCAAGACGTTCATCTCCAACGGCATCCTCGCCGACCTGGTGATCGTCGTCGCCCGCACCACCCCCGAGGGCGGTGCGCACGGACTCTCGCTGCTCGTCGTCGAGCGGGGAATGGAGGGCTTCGAGCGCGGCCGCAACCTCGACAAGATCGGGCAGAAATCGCAGGACACCGCCGAACTGTTCTTCCACGACGTCCGCGTCCCCAAGGAGAACCTCCTCGGCGAGCTCGACGGAGCCTTCGTCCACCTCATGACCAATCTCGCCCAGGAGCGGATGGCCATCGCCGTGGCCGGCATCGCCGCCGCCGAGCACCTCCTGGAGATCACCACGACCTACGTCAAGGAACGCGAGGCGTTCGGGCGGCCGCTGGCCAAGCTCCAGCACATCCGCTTCGAGATCGCCGAGATGGCCACCGAGTGCGCCGTCAC
>NZ_JBHTTQ010000112.1:0-23521 GCF_042794475.1 Streptomyces sp. NPDC056527 | reverse complement strand
GACGTCAACCGGCCGGGCGCCCCTGTGTGTGCTCGTACTACGCCGACTTCTCGTGACGCCCGTCGTTCTTCACGATCCGCGGCACCAGCGTCGGGTTCACGTTGTTGTGGACGACGTCCGCCGTGATGACCACGCGGGCCACGTCCTTGCGGGACGGGACCTCGTACATCACCGACATCAGGACCTCTTCCATGATGGCCCGCAGGCCACGCGCACCCGTGCCGCGCAGGATCGCCTGGTCGGCGATGGCCTCCAGGGCCGGGCGGTCGAAGTCCAGCTCCACGCCGTCGAGTTCGAAGAGGCGCTGGTACTGCTTCACCAGCGCGTTGCGCGGCTCGACGAGGATCTTGAGCAGGGCCTCGCGGTCGAGGTTGTGGACCGAGGTGATGACGGGCAGACGGCCGATGAACTCCGGGATCATCCCGAACTTCACCAGGTCCTCCGGCATGACCTCCTGGAACTGGTCGCTCGCCTCGATCTCGCGCTTGGAGCGGATCGTCGCCCCGAAGCCGATGCCCTTGGCGCCCGCACGCGACTCGATGATCTTCTCCAGGCCGGCGAAGGCGCCGCCCACGATGAAGAGCACGTTCGTCGTGTCGATCTGGATGAACTCCTGGTGCGGGTGCTTCCGACCGCCCTGCGGCGGTACGGAGGCGGTCGTGCCTTCCAGGATCTTCAGGAGGGCCTGCTGCACGCCCTCGCCGCTCACGTCGCGCGTGATCGACGGGTTTTCGCTCTTACGGGCGACCTTGTCGATCTCGTCGATGTAGATGATCCCGGTCTCGGCCTTCTTGACGTCGTAGTCGGCCGCCTGGATCAGCTTGAGCAGGATGTTCTCGACGTCCTCGCCGACATACCCGGCCTCCGTCAGCGCCGTCGCGTCGGCGATGGCGAACGGGACGTTGAGCATGCGGGCGAGCGTCTGCGCCAGAAGCGTCTTGCCGGAGCCCGTGGGGCCCAGCAGCAGAATGTTGGACTTCGCCAGCTCGATGGCGTCGTCACGTCCCGCGCCGCCGCCGTTCTCGCCGGCCTGGACGCGCTTGTAGTGGTTGTACACCGCGACCGAGAGGGCCTTCTTCGCGGGCTCCTGCCCGACGACGTACCCCTCGAGGAACTCGTAGATCTCGCGAGGCTTGGGGAGCTCCTCCCACCGCACCTCGCTCGTCTCCGCGAGTTCTTCCTCGATGATCTCGTTGCAGAGGTCGATGCACTCATCGCAGATGTACACACCGGGTCCCGCGATGAGCTTCTTCACCTGCTTCTGGCTCTTTCCGCAGAACGAGCACTTGAGCAGATCGCCGCCATCACCGATGCGTGCCACGAGGTGCTTCCCCTTCGCCTGGGAGCGCCTGGTTCAGCGACTCCTGGTGCCTCATATTCGACGGTACCTTGCCGGGCCCCCCGTTCGGGCCCCCCTTGGCACGGTTCACATGGTCGTGATTCAGCCACGCGGACCGTGCCAGGGGAAGGTCGAGCGTCAGGCTGCCGCGGCGGCCGTGCTCTTGCGGGTCGAGACGATCTGGTCGACCAGGCCGTACGCGAGGGCGTCCTCGGCGGTCAGGATCTTGTCGCGCTCGATGTCGTCGCGGATCTTCTCGATCGGCGTCGAGGAGTGCTTGGCCAGCATCTCCTCGAGCTGGGTCCGCATCCGCAGGATCTCGTTGGCCGCGATCTCCAGGTCGGAGAGCTGCTCACGGCCGGTGCCGCCGGACGGCTGGTGGATCAGCACACGGGCGTTCGGCAGGGCCATCCGCTTGCCGGGCGTACCGGCGGCGAGCAGCACGGCCGCGGCGGAGGCCGCCTGGCCCATGCAGACCGTCTGGATGTCCGGCTTGACGAACTGCATCGTGTCGTAGATGGCCGTCAGCGCGGTGAAGGAGCCACCGGGGCTGTTGATGTAGATCGAGATGTCGCGGTCCGGGTCCATCGACTCCAGGCACAGCAGCTGGGCCATGACGTCGTTGGCGGAGGCGTCGTCGATCTGCACGCCGAGGAAGATCACGCGCTCCTCGAAGAGCTTCGCGTACGGGTCGTACTCGCGGATGCCCTGCGAGGTGCGCTCGACGAAGCGCGGGACGACGTACCGGTTGTCCATCGGCGCGCCGGTGTAGAGGCCGCTCGGGGAGAGGTTGTTCTGCATCTGGATGTTCACCGTCCTGGTGGCGTTCGGCGGGGGCTGGGGCTCTTCAGCGGTCTGCCGGGCTCAGGCGCCCGTGCCACCGCCGCCGGGAACGCCCGCGGCGTGGGTGATGATGTCGTCGATGAGGCCGTAGCTCTTGGCCTCCTCGGCCGTGAACCAGCGGTCGCGGTCGCCGTCGCGGATGATCGTCTCGACGGTCTGGCCGGAATGGAGCGCGGTGATCTCGGCCATGCGCTTCTTGGTGCGGAGGAGGTACTCGGCCTGGATCTTGATGTCCGAGGCCGTACCGCCGATGCCGGCGGAGCCCTGGTGCATCAGGACGTCGGTGTTCGGCAGCGCGAAGCGCTTGCCGGCGGCGCCGCCGGTCAGCAGGAACTGGCCCATCGAGGCCGCCATGCCCATACCGATGGTGACGACGTCGTTGGGGATGTACTGCATGGTGTCGTAGATGGCCATGCCGGCCGTCACGGAGCCACCGGGGCTGTTGATGTACAGGAAGATGTCCTTCTCCGGGTCCGCGGCCAGGAGAAGCATCTGCGCGGTGATCTTGTTGGCGATCTCGTCGTCGACCTGCTGGCCGAGGAAGATGATGCGCTCGCCGAGCAGCCGGTTGTAGACATGGTCGCCGAGGCCACCACCGATGGACGGCTCACCCGCGGCGTAAGGCTTCAGATTCGTCACGTATCCACCTGCTCGTCTCCGACGGCGACGGCCGTCTCAGCGTCTCGTTCTGAGGGCAGTGCCCTCGTATTCATGGACCCTAACGCGCAGGTAGGACAACGCCATCCCGGTTCCCTAACTGTTCGCTGGGAGCGCAAGGTTGTCGACGCCCCCGCGAGGCCGGGAATACGGGCACGGGCCCGGCGCACAGCAGTGCGTCCGGGCCCGTGGACCTGCGGTTCGAAGCGAGGCTCAGGCCTCGTTCTTCTCCTCGGCGACCTCGGTCTCGCCGGTGACGGCCTCGACGGCCTCGACGGCGGTCTCGTCCTCTTCGTCCTCGAGGTCGACGACCTCACCGTTGGTGTCGACGACCTTGGCGGCCTCGACGACGACCGCGAGGGCCTTGCCGCGGGCGACCTCGCCGACGAGCATCGGCACCTGGCCACCCTCGACGACGGCCTGGGCGAACTGGTCGGGGGACATGCCGGAGGAGGCGGCGCGGCGCATGAGGTGCTCGGTGAGCTCCTCCTGGCTGACGTTCAGCTTCTCCTTGTTGACGAGCTCATCGAGGATGAACTGCGTCTTGATGCCCTTCTCGGCCTGCTCCTTGGTCTCCGCCAGGAACTCTTCCTCGGTCTTGCCCTGGATCTCCAGGTACTTCTCGAGGGTCAGGCCCATCTGGCCGAGCTGGTGGTGCTCCAGGTTGTGCTTGCGGGTGTTGATCTCGTCCTCGAGCAGCTTCTCGGGCATCGGGACGTCCGCCAGCTTCAGCAGCTCGTCGAGGACGCGCTCCTGGGCCTGGGTGGCCTGGTCGAACTGCTTCATGTTCTCGAGGCGCTTGCGGCTGTCGGCCTTGAGCTCGTCGAGGGTGTCGAACTCCGACGCGAGCTGCGCGAAGTCGTCGTCCAGCTCGGGGAGCTCACGGGCGGCGACGGCGGTGACCTTGACGGTGACCTCGGCGTCCTTGCCCTCGGCGGAGCCGCCCTTCAGCTGCGAGGTGAAGGTGGCCTCGCCGTCGGCCTCGAGGCCGGTGACGGCCTCGTCGATGCCGTCGAGGAGCTCGCCGGAACCGATGGTGTACGAGACGCCCTGGGCGACACCGTCGGGCAGGACCTCGCCGTCGACCTTGGCCTCGAGGTCGATGGTGACGACGTCACCATCGGCCGCGGCGCGCTCGACCGGGTTCGTGGAGGCGAAGCGCTCGCGCAGCTGCTCCACGGACTTCTCGACGTCCTCGTCGGTGACCTCGACCGCGTCGACGGTGACCTCGATGCCGGAGTAGTCCGGGATCTCGATCGTCGGGCGGATGTCGACCTCGGCGGTGAAGGCCAGCAGCTCGCCGTCCTTCAGCTCGGTGATGTCGACCTCGGGCTGACCCAGCGGGTTGACCTCGGCCTCGTTGACGGCCTCGGTGTAGAACTTCGGGAGGGCGTCGTTGACGGCCTCCTCCAGCACCGCACCACGGCCGAACCGCTGGTCGATCACACGAGCCGGGATCTTGCCCTTGCGGAAGCCCTTGACCGTGACCTGCTGGTTGATCTTCTTGTACGCCGCGTCGAGGCTGTCCTTGAGCTCCTCGAAGGGCACCTCGACAGTGAGCCGAACCCGGGTCGGGTTCAGGGTCTCCACGGCGCTCTTCACGGTTCGGTCTCCTTGGTGGCTGATTCTTGGATTCTGCCGATGCCGCTTGGTGGCGGTTCCGGCCGATCGGCCCGGTCAGAGAGACACACGGGCACGCAGCTTGCATAGTAACCGCAAGCGGGATGAGGCCCACAACGCGATCATGTGTTCCATGATCTTGATGGTCGGGGTGGCGGGATTTGAACCCACGGCCTTCCGCTCCCAAAGCGGACGCGCTACCAAGCTGCGCCACACCCCGTCGGTGCGACACGTAGGGTACATGCACGGAGACAGTGCGACGCCCCCTCTTTATGGGGCGTGCGGGGACCGCCCGGGACCCGCTACGATGCTGTCCGTGCCGCGGCCCTCGTGACCTGCGGCGCGTCTTTTGCGGGCGTAGCTCAATGGTAGAGCCCTAGTCTTCCAAACTAGCTACGCGGGTTCGATTCCCGTCGCCCGCTCCATACGGCTCCGGCCCGGCCCCTTTCGAGGGGTCGGGCCGGAGCCGTTTCCACGTCCGGAAATCCCGATGCCGCCTGTCACAGGGCCCGGATAGGTTCACCCGGCAGTGATCAACTGCTCGATCGGGAGGGGAACCGATGAAGAGAACGAGCGCGAGCACCTGGGCGGGGGCGGCCTCGCTGGCCCTGGCATGCGCGGCGGGGCTGCTGGGGGGCGGGACGGCGCAGGCAGCCGAGGGGTACCCGTACACGCCGATTGATCCGAAGGTGCTGCCCGGAGGGACGTGCGTCACCACCGGCACGCTGCCCTGGATCGGCAATACGGATGTCAGTCTCACCCTGCGGGTCGAGGGCGAGAGCAGCACCGAGGGTCACCCGGAGGCGCACTTCGTGCTCCGTCGGGGCACCGACCCCGAGGCCGCCCCGATCCTCGACACCTCCGTCGGCGCGTCGGCCGGCAGCCACGCCACGCTGTGGGTGCCCCAGGCCCGTCTGCCCGAGGGCGAGGGCTACTGGTGGCAGGCTCGGCTGGAGAGCAGGAGCGGCGCCTCGGCGTGGACCGCGCCGTGCGGCTTCAACGTCGACCGGACGAGGCCGGCGGCTCCGACGGTCGCCTTCACGGACACCGCGCAGCATCCGAACGGGGCGCCGCCCGGAACGGTGCGCACGGTGCGCCTGAGCCTGCCGGAGGGGACCGAGGCGGACCACTTCTGCGTCGATACAGACCCGACGACGGTCGGGTGCGCGCAGGAGGACCAGGTGCCGGTGGGGCCCGACCGAACCGCCACGACCACGTTCGTCACCCCCGAGTCCACGGGGCCCGCCACGGTCTGGGCGCGGGCCGTGGACCGCGGGGGCAACGTCTCCGACCGCGCGTCGGCCGACTACTGGATCACGTACCCGTTCGTCGAGCGCTTCGGTGACTACGACAGCGACGGCCGCGCCGATCTCCTCGGTGTCGGCGCGGACGGGAAGCTGACACTGCGCGCCGGGCAGGCGGGCGGAGGTTTCGGTGCGCCGGTGGTCGCGGATGGCCGAAACTGGTCGAACGCGCGGTTGGCGCGGGCCAGTTGGCTGATCAACCGGTACGGCCCCCAGGAGCCGAACGACGTCCGCAACGACATCGTGGCGCTGCAGGGCGGAAAGCTCTTCGCCTACCCGGGCAACGGTGCGGGCGGCTTCGGCGAGCCGGTGGAGATCACGGGATACGACTGGTCGGGCGTCACGGACATCGCGGTCAGCCGGAGCGAGAGCACCCAGCCCATGCTGCTGGCCAAGGAAGGGGACCGACTGCTGATCTTCGACCTGAACAGCGGCGGTCCGCTCTACGTGGGTGAGCCGTCCGTTCTCGCCGCGAGCGGCTGGGCCTCGAAGTCGGTCCACTTCTCGGACGGCCCCGCGGACTCCGGCATGCCGTTCTTCTGGGCACGGGACACCCGCCGGGGGACGCTGCAGTACTTCCCCGTCGAGTACGGCACGACCGAGCCGTGGGCGCTCGGGGCGCCGACCACCGTCTCCGCGTCCGGCTGGACCGCGCGGCAGCGTCCCTCCGTGGCCGTCGTCGGCGACCTGGACGGAGACGGGCGGAGCGATCCGGTCTCCCTCGACCGCTCGGGCGCCCTGCTGCTCCACCCGGCCGCCGAGGACGGCTCGTTGGGCGCGCCGGTGACCCTGCATGCCAAGGGCTGGAAGGGCGTCGCCTTCTTCTGACGCGTAGCGGAAGCGCCACGGGCCCCCGCCGGGATCGGCGGGGGCCCGTGGCCTGTTCAGAACTTGATGGAGCCCACGGTCTGCGTTATCGAGTCGAGGAAGCGCTGGATGTCGTCGGCCATGCCCGTGGAGGCAAGGAAGAAGCCGAAGAGCACCGCGACCACGGCCGGGCCGGCCTTGAGGTTTCCGCCGCGGATCAGCACCACCAGGATGATCGCCAACAGCAGCACCACAGACAGTGAAATGGCCACAACTGATCACACCCTCGGTCGGTCCCACCTTGCCCGCCAGGGAGCGCGCGTCACACCACACCCCCCGCTGTATCCATGGTGCCATCAACCCCCCTGCCCCCGCTGCGGTGTGACGAACCGTCGCGGACAAGATCACGAGATTCCGGCCGGGACGCCGGCGGGGCCGCGGAGGTTTCACGGAAAGGCGAAGAGAGAGATACAGCACACCCGCACAACCAAGGACGCTTTGCCCTGTATTTCGCGCATATAACTGCGAAGCAGCTAAGGGATTTCGCCACTCATCACAGCGAATGCCCCTTATGCGCCACATGGTTGGATCACAGGTGTCACACAGCTAGGGTCCTCGAATGTCCTCCGCCATACAGACAAGCGCAAGGACTCCGCTGCCCGAGGGCGAGGAGGCGGGGTCGATCCCGACGACGCGGGGCAAGGGCGAGGCCACCCGCAAACCCACGGCGCGCGATCCCTACTTCGACAACGCGAAGTACTTCGCGATCCTGCTCGTCGTCATGGGGCATGTGTGGCCCGCGGTGATCGAGGGAAGCCGGGCCACCCGCGGCCTGTACATGCTGGTCTACACCTTCCATATGCCGGTGTTCATACTGGTATCCGGCTATCTGTCCCGTAGCTACACGGGCCGCCCGGACCAGCTGAAGCGACTGCTCACCGGCGTGGTCGTGCCGTACGTCGTCTTCGAGGTGGCGTACACGCTGTTCACCCGGTGGGGGACGGACACCTTCCGGTCGATCAGCCTGCTCCACCCCACGTATCTGATGTGGTTCCTGATCGCCCTGTTCATCTGGCGACTGACCACCCCGTTCTGGCGCGTCGTGCGGTGGCCCCTGACGACGTCCCTGGTGATCGCGACGCTCGCGTCGGTGACCCCGGCGATCGGCGGCACCCTGGAGATGTCCCGGGTGCTCCAGTTCCTGCCGTTCTTCGTGCTCGGACTGTCCATGAAGTCCGAGCACTTCGCGTTCCTGCGGCGGCGGCCGGTGCGCATCGCCTCGGTCGTGGTGTTCGCCGCCGCGATTCCCCTCCTCTACTGGCTGACGCCGACCCTCTACCTGAGCTGGTTCTACCGCTCGCAGAGCGTGCAGGAGATGGGCGTCGGCGTGGGGCGGGGCCTGTTCATCGCCGGGATCCTCTTCCTCTGCACGCTGGTGCTGACGGCGGCCTTCCTCTCCCTCGTCCCCGGCAGCCGGCGCTGGTTCACGGCGCTCGGCGCGGGCACCATCTGCGGCTATGTGCTGCACGGATTCGTGATCCGGGGTCTGAGCTACCTCGGCCTCTTCGAGGACAACCCGTGGCTGGCGACCGCGCCCGGCCGGGTGGTCGTGACCCTCGCCGCGCTCGTGGCCATGACCCTGCTGTGCACCCCTCTGGTGCGCCGGGCCCTGAAGTGGGTCACGGAGCCCGAGATGGCGTGGGCCTTCCGCAAGGACGCGCCGGCGAAGCAGGCCTGACGCGAGCCGGCCGAGAACGACGCCGAACGGCCCCGGACCTTCCCGAGCACGGGACGGTCCGGGGCCGTTCCGCTTTCCGGTGCCGTTCGCCATCCCGGACGGTCCGGGGCCGTTCGCCATCCGGGGCCGTTCCGCTGTCGAGGGGTTCTGCCCGCCGGGCCGGTTTCCGGAGGGGCCCGAGATCACGCCTGGCGGCTGATGAGGAGCAGGGCGCGGTCGTCGTTGACGTCCTTCGCGCAGGCTTCGATCAGGTGCCAGGCGGCGCCCTCGAAGCCCGAGGCGACGTAGCGGTCGGCCTCGCCGGTGAGGCGGTCGATGCCCTCGGCGATGTCCCGGTCGGCGGCCTCGACGAGGCCGTCGGTGAAGAGCATCAGGACGTCGCCGGGCCGGAGCGAGCCCTTGACCGGATGGAACTCGGCGCCGTCGTAGACGCCGAGGAGCGGGCCCTCGCCCGACTTCTCCTCCCAGCGTCCGGTGCCCGCGTGGAGCTGGAGCGCGGGCAGATGGCCGGCGGAGAGGAGTTCGTAGTCCCCCGACTCCAGGTCGAGGACCAGGTGGATCGAGGTGGCGAAGCCCTCGTCCCAGTCCTGGCGCAGCAGATAGCCGTTGGCGGCCGGCAGGAAGCCGTGCGGCGGCAGCGAGCCGAGCAGTCCGCCGAAGGCCCCGGAGAGCAGCAGGGCGCGCGAGCCGGCGTCCATGCCCTTGCCGGAGACGTCGGTGAGCAGGACCTCCAGGGTCCGGCCGCCGTTGGTGCGGGCCGCGACGACGAAGTCGCCGGAGAAGGACTGGCCGCCGGCCGGGCGGAGTGCCATCTCGCGGTGCCAGCCCTTGGGGAGCCGTGGGAGGGCGCTCTGGGCCCGGATGCGTTCGCGCAGGTCGAAGAGCATGGTGCCGCCGCGTCGCCAGGGCACGCCCACGCGGGCCCGGAACTGGGCGATGAGCAGCCCGAACAGTCCGCAGGCCGCCACCACCAGGACCGTTCCCGGCGTGACCCGGGCCGGGCCCTGTGTGTACGGGCCGAGGACGACCGACTCGACGATCAGGGCGCCGGCGGCCGCCGCGTACAGCGCGAGCAGGCTCGCGGGGCGCAGCAGCAGTCCCCCGGCGACGATCGGCAGGACGAGCGCTGCGGGCGCGCACCACACCGGATTGGCGAGGGTGCCGACGGTGATCGCCGGGATGGTCAGCAGCAGTCCGGCGAACGCGACCCAGTCGGAGCCCTCGCCCCGGAAGTAGTCGACACCGGACTTGCGCAGGGCGATGCGGACCCGGTGTGCGCTCCTGCGCATCCGGGCCGAGTACGAGGCGACACCCACGCGACTTCCCATTGGCCTGGACCCTATCCACCCGGTCGGACCTCGTGCAGGGGGACCCCTGAGACATTGCACGTGAAATCGGGTCGCGTCGGGCCGGGGGGCGCTGATATCGATGGCATATGACGACTGAACTGCGCGTGCTGGACCCGTCGGAGTGGGACGACTGGTACGAGAACCTGCTGCTCGCGTTCGGCGGCGTCGCCGAGGCCTCGGAGGAGCGGCAGCTCTGGCGGGACTTGACCGAATTCGACCGCTCGCTCGGCGTCTGGGACGGCGAGAACTGCGTCGGCACGGCGGGCGCCTACACGTTCAGGCTGTCCGTACCGGGTGGCGCGATCGTGCCGGCGGCGGGCGTCACGATGGTGAGCGTCGCCGCGACGCACCGGCGGCGCGGGATCCTCGGTTCGATGATGCGGCGTCAGCTCGACGACGTACGGGCGTGGGGCGAGCCGCTGGCCGTGCTGACGGCCTCGGAGCCGGAGATCTACGGACGCTTCGGCTACGGCATCGCCACCTATCAGACGCGGGCGACGATCGACACGACCCGGGTGCGGCTCACCGTGCCGGAGGGTACGGACGACGTGGTGCTGCGGCAGGCCGTTCCGGCGAAGGCGGCCGCGGCGTGCGAGGCGGTCTACGCGCGGCTGGTGCCGCGCCGGCCCGGGATGCTGGCCCGCAGGCCGCAGTGGGAGCGGCTGCCGCTGCTCGATCCGGAGAGCGAGCGGGGCGGGGCCTCGCCGCGGCAGTGCGTGCTGGCGGAGCGGGACGGGGAGGTCGTCGGGTACGCGCTGTACGCGATCAAGCCGGAGTGGTCCCCGAGCGGGCCCGAGGGCAGCGTGCTGCTGAAGGATCTCGGGGCGCTGGATCCGGCGGCGGAGGCGGCGTTGTGGCGGTTCCTCTGCTCGATCGACCTGACGTCCTCGGTGACGGTCCACGGCCGGCCGGTGGACGACGCGTGGCAGCACCTGGTGAGCGACATCCGGCGCTGCGCGCCGATGCAGCGGGACTCTCTGCATCTTCGTCTGGTGGACGTGGGCGCGGCGTTGGCCGCGCGGACGTACCAGGTGGGGGTGGATGTGGTGTTCGAGGTCGCCGACGCGTTCTGTCCCTGGAACGAGGGGCGGTGGCGGTTGACCGGGGACGCCGAGGGGGCGGTGTGCGTACGGACGGAGGATCCGGCGGATCTCGCCCTGTCCGTACGGGAGTTGGGGGCGGCGTATCTGGGTGGGACCTCGCTGGTCTCGCTCGCCGCGGCCGGGCGGGTGCGGGAGCTTCGCGCGGGGGCGCTCGTGGAGGCGTCCGTCGCCTTCGGATCTCCCGTGGCGCCGTGGTTGCCGCACGGGTTCTAGCGGCTCGCGGGGAGGCGGGGGGCGGGCGCGTCCGCCGGGACGCCGCCCCTTGTGCCACCGTGCGTCAGCGCGTCTGGCAGCCCGGGCACCAGAAGAGGTTGCGTGCCGACAGGTCCGCCGTGCGGATCTCCGTGCCGCAGATGTGGCAGGGCTGGAGTGCGCGGCGGTAGACGTAGACCTCGCCGCCGTGGTCGTCCACGCGGGGCGGGCGGCCCATCGCCTCGGGGGTGTGCTCGGGGCGGACCGTGTCGATGCGGTTCAGCCGGACGCCCTCGCGCATCAGTGCCACGAGATCGGTCCAGATCGCGTTCCATTCGCGGCGCGTCAGGTCCTTGCCCGCCCGGTACGGGTCGATGCCGTGCCGGAAGAGGACCTCGGCGCGGTAGACGTTGCCGACGCCGGCGATGACCTTCTGGTCCATCAGGAGGGCGGCGATCGTCGTGCGGGACCTGGAGACGCGGTTCCACGCCTTGGCCGGGTCGTCGTCCTCGCGGAGCGGGTCCGGGCCCAGGCGGTCGTGTATCGCCCGCTTCTCGGCGTCCGTGATCAGGGCGCACGTGGTGGGGCCGCGCAGGTCGACGTACGCCTCGGGGTTCGCGAGCCGCAGCCGCACGGTGTCCGTGGGCGGCGGGGCGGGGGCGTCGCCGAAGTTCACCTTGCCGAAGAGGCCCAGGTGGATGTGGATCCACTCCTCGCCGGCGAAGCCGAGGAAGAGGTGCTTGCCGTGGGCCTCGGTGGTCTCGAGCGGCGCGCCGTCGAGCAGTGCCGCCGAGTCCGTGAACTTGCCCTGCGGGCTGGTCACCCGCACGGACCGGCCGCCGAACCGTTCCCGGTAGTCGGCGGCCAGTCGGTGGATCGTGTGCCCCTCGGGCATCAGGCGGTCGGCTCCTGCGGGTGGTGGGCCGGGATCGCGGGGAGCTCGCCGGTCGTCTCGTACGCGGAGAGCATGTCGATGCGACGGGTGTGACGCTCGTCACCGGAGTACGGGGTGGAGAGGAAGATCTCGACGAACTTCGTCGCCTCTTCCTGGGTGTGCATCCGGCCGCCGATGGAGACGACGTTGGCGTTGTTGTGCTCGCGGCCGAGGGCGGCGGTCTGCTCGCTCCAGGCGAGGGCGGCGCGCACCCCCTTCACCTTGTTCGCGGCGATCTGCTCGCCGTTGCCGGAGCCGCCGATGACGATGCCCAGGCCGTCCGGGTCCGCGGCCGTCTTCTCGGCGGCGCGCAGGCAGAACGGCGGGTAGTCGTCCAGGGCGTCGTAGATGTGGGGACCACAGTCGACGGGCTCGTGGCCATGGGCCTTCAGCCACTCGACGAGGTGGTTCTTGAGTTCGAAGCCGGCATGGTCGGAGCCGAGGTACACGCGCATGGATCCGAGTGTGGCACGGCGGGTCCTGGGTAGCGGTCAGCGGGGTCGGGGCCTCGGTCCGCGTCGGTATGGACCTTCGGCCCTTACACAACGAATCGGAATCGGCCCTTCCGATAACCCCATCCCCCGGTGTTCAATGCTCGGGCTCGCGACCCGAGCGCCCCCCACACGAAGGAAAGCGTTCATGAACACGCAGCCGACCCTTACGAAGGAAGGCGGGACTACCGGTAACGCCGGTGATTCCCAGCAGTCCGACGGGCTCAAGGCCGGTCTCAAGAACCGCCACCTCTCGATGATCGCCATCGGTGGCGTCATCGGCGCCGGCCTGTTCGTCGGCTCCGGCTCCGGCATCGCCGCGGCCGGTCCCGCGATCCTTCTCTCGTACGCGCTCGTCGGCGCCATGGTCGTCTTCGTGATGCGGATGCTCGGCGAGATGGCGGCCGCCCGGCCGTCCTCCGGCTCCTTCTCCGCCTACGCCGACCAGGCGCTGGGCCGCTGGGCCGGCTTCACCATCGGCTGGCTGTACTGGTTCTTCTGGGTCGTGGTGCTCGCCGTCGAGGCGACCGCGGGCGCGGTCATCCTGGAGAGCTGGATCCCGGCCGTGCCGCAGTGGGCCTGGGCGCTCATCGTCATGGTCGTGCTGACCGCGACCAACCTCGCCTCCGTCTCCTCGTACGGCGAGTTCGAGTTCTGGTTCGCCGGCATCAAGGTCGTCGCGATCGCCGCCTTCGTCGTCGTCGGCTTCCTCGCGGTCTTCGGCGTGCTGCCGGGCTCGGACAACCCGGGCGCGGGCTTCGCGCACCTCTCCGACGCCGGGGGCTTCTTCCCGATGGGCGCCGGCGCCATCCTCACCGGTGTGCTGATGGTCGTCTTCTCCTTCATGGGCAGCGAGATCGTCACCCTCGCCGCCGGCGAGTCCGAGGACCCGCAGAAGGCCGTCACCAAGGCCACCAACAGCGTGATCTGGCGGATCGGCGTCTTCTACCTGGGCTCGATCTTCGTCGTCCTGACCCTGCTGCCGTGGAACGACAAGTCGATCGTCGAGAAGGGCTCGTACGTCGCCGCCCTCGACTCCATCGGCATCCCGCACGCCGGCCAGGTCATGAACGTGATCGTGCTCACGGCCGTCCTCTCCTGCCTGAACTCGGGTCTCTACACCGCTTCCCGCATGGCCTTCTCGCTCGGCCAGCGCGGCGACGCGCCGAAGGCGTTCGCCAAGACCAACAAGCGGGGCGTGCCGACGGCCGCGATCCTCTCGTCCGTCGTCTTCGGCTTCGTCGCGGTCTTCTTCAACTACCAGTGGCCCGACACCGTCTTCGCGTTCCTGCTGAACTCCTCCGGTGCGGTCGCGCTCTTCGTCTGGCTGGTCATCTGCGTGACCCAGCTGCGGATGCGCGGGATCATCCTGCGCGAGACGCCCGAGAAGCTCGTCGTGAAGATGTGGCTCTTCCCGTACCTGACCTGGGCGACCATCGCGATGATCGTCTTCGTTCTCGGCTACATGATCTACGACGGCGGCAGCGCGCGTGAGCAGGTCGTGCTGTCCCTGCTGGTGGCCGCCCTGGTTCTGGCCGTGGCGCTGGTCAAGGACCGCTTCAAGAAGGCCACGCGGGACGAGATCGACGCCTGACTCCATACCTGACGGACGTTGTCAGGTATCCACGGGAGGCTCTCCGTACACCGATCACCTCGGGAACGGAGAGCCTTTCCATGTCCGTCGACACTGCCGCCCGGTTCGTCTTCCGCCCCGGCGACGCCGGGTACGACGAGGAGCTCGCAGGCTTCCAGACCGGCTTCGCCGTCCGCCCCGAGCTGATCGTCGGGGCCACCGACGCCGAGGAGGTCCGGGCGACCGTCTCGTACGCCGCCGCGCACGGACTGCCCGTCCGCGTCCAGGCGACGGGGCACGGGCTGGCCGGCCCGGCCGAGGGCGGGGTGCTGATCACCACGCGGCGGATGGACGAGGTCCGGATCGACGTCGCGGCGCGCACCGCGCGCGTGGCGGCGGGGGTGCGCTGGGGGCAGGTCGTCGAGGCGGCCGCCCCGCACGGCCTCGCCCCGCTGAACGGTTCGGCGCCGAGCGTCGGGGCGGTCTCGTACACATTGGGCGGGGGTCTCGGCATCCTCGCGCGGGAGTTCGGCTGGACCGCCGACCATGTGCGCGCGCTCGACGTGGTCACGGCCGACGGGGCCCTGCGGCAGGTGACGGCCGCGAGCGATCCGGAGCTGTACCGGGGGCTGCTCGGCGGCGGGCACGGCCTGGGCGTGGTCACGGCTCTGGAGGTCGGTCTGGTCCCGGTCGCCCGGCTCTACGGCGGGGCGATCTCCTTCGACGGCTCCGAGACCGACCCGGCCGCGGTCCTGCGGACGTACGCGGAGTGGGCGGCGACCCTGCCGGACAGCCTGACCTCGTCCCTGGCCGCCCTGGTCTACCCCGACATCCCGGCGCTTCCGCCGCGACTGCGCGGCCGCCACGTGCTCTCCGTGCGGGTCGCCTTCACCGGGGACACCGCCGAGGGCGAGCGGCTCGTGGCGCCTCTGCGGGCGGTCGGTCCGGCGCTCACCGACTCGCTGCGGGAGATGCCGTACGCCGAGAGCCACACGATCCACAGCGACCCGGACTTCCCGCACGCCTACTGGGGCGACGGGATCCTGGTGAGCCAGCTGGACGTGGAAGCAGCCGCCTCGGTCCTCGAACTGACCGGACCGAAGGCCGGTCGGATGGCGGTGGTTCAGATCAACCACCTGGGCGGGGCGCTGGCCGTGGAACGGCCGAACTCCGTGCCGTACCGCGAGGCGGGGTTCCTGGTGCGGGCGCTCTATCCGCTGGACGCGGAGGGCGCGGGCCAGGTGCGCGAGCTCCACGCGCGCGTGGAGGCGGCTCTGGCGCCCCGGACTCTCGGCCGGGCGCTCAACTTCGTCTTCGGTGACGGAGAGCGGACGGCGGGGCTGTACGACGCGGAAACGCGGAAGAGGCTCGCCCGGCTGAAGTCGAACCTCGACCCGGCGAACCTCTTCCGGCGGAACTGACCGCGTCGGCCCTCGCGGCCGCGTCAGCCCTTCCGGCCGACGAGCTTCCACGCGGTCGGCAGCACGCCCATCGCGAGCGCGGCCTTGAGCGCGTCGCCGACGAGGAACGGGGTCAGACCGGCGGCGACCGCCTGGGAGAACGACATGCCGGTGGCGAGGGCCAGGTACGGCACGCCGACCGCGTAGATGATCACGGAGCCGAGCGCCATCGTGCCCGCGGTGCGGAGCACGGAGCGGTCGGCTCCGCGGCGGGCGAGGGCGCCGACGACGGTGGCGGCGAGCAGCATGCCGAGGATGTAGCCGAAGGACGGCATCGTGTAGCCCGAGGACGCCTGCGCGAACCAGGGCACGCCCGCCATGCCGACGACCGCGTACAGCGCGAGCGAGAGGAAGCCGCGGCGGGCACCGAGCGCCGTGCCGACGAGGAGGGCCGCGAAGGTCTGGCCGGAGACCGGGACGGGCGAGCCGGGGACCGGGACGGCGATCTGCGCGGCGATGCCGGTGAGGGCGGCGCCGCCGGCGACGAGCGCGATGTCGCGGACGCGGCCGGCCGGCAGCAGGTCGGCGAGGACCGTCCCGGAGCGGAGGGAACGGACAGGGGCGACGGCGGTGCTCATCGGTACTCCGCGGGGGTGAGGGTGTACGGGGACGGATCGACCGTAGTCGAGGAGTGAACGCCCGATCACCATCAGCCGCCCACAAAGGGGAGGTTGGGCCCTTCGTCGAGATCAAACAAAGAACGGGATCCATGCCTGGCGCCACGTGACGCTTGTCACGGCGAAGAGCTGGCAAGAGGGCCATTTTGCGCCAAGGGCCGCTCACCGGCGAGACTGTGGGTTCTCCATAAATGCTCCATGAACGCTTTTGAAGGCACGAGCCCCTCATGCACGACGCACCGCCTGCCGCCCCGGCTCCCCTCGCCCCCGAACCGGAGCCGCTCTCCCACGGCCTGAAGCAGCGTCATCTGACGATGCTCGGACTCGGCGGGGTGATCGGGGCCGGGCTCTTCGTCGGTTCGGGCGCGGGCATCGCGGTCGCCGGACCCGGCATCGTCCTGTCGTATCTGATCGCGGGCACGCTCGCGATGCTGGTCATGCGGATGCTCGGCGAGATGTCGGCGGCCATGCCCGCTTCGGGCGCCTTCTCCGTCCACGCCGAGCGGGCCCTCGGCCGCTGGGCGGGCTTCTCGGTGGGCTGGCTGTACTGGTTCCTGCTGGTCGTCGTCCTCGCGGTGGAGGCGACGGGCGCGGCGCGGATCGCCCACGGCTGGGTGCCGGGAGTCCCGCAGTGGGGCTGGGTCCTGATCTTCATGATCGTGTTCACCGTCGCCAACCTGGCGGCGGTGAAGAACTTCGGCGAGTTCGAGTTCTGGTTCGCCGCGCTCAAGGTCGGCGCGATCGTCCTCTTCCTCGCCCTGGGCACCCTGGCGATCGTCGGCTGGCTGCCGGACACGGACCCGGTGGGGATGACCCATCTGACCGGCCAGGGCGGCTTCCTGCCCAACGGCTGGGAGGGTGTGGTCTCCGGCGTGCTCGCCGTCGTCTTCGCCTTCGGCGGCCTGGAGGTCGTGACGATCGCCGCCGCCGAGTCGGACGACCCGGCGCGCAACGTGGCGCGGGCGGTACGGAGCGCCGTGTGGCGGATCCTTCTCTTCTACGTGGGCTCGATGCTGGTGATCGTGACGCTGCTGCCCTGGACCTCCATGGTGCCGGGACAGTCGCCATACGTCGCCGTGCTCGACTCCATCGGGGTGCCGTCGGCCGGCCAGATCATGAACGTCGTGGTCTTCGTGGCGCTGCTCTCGGCCCTCAACGCCAACCTGTACGGCTCCTCGCGGATGATCTTCTCGCTCGCCGAGCGCGGCGAGGCGCCGAAGGGGCTGCTGAGGATCTCGGGTGGAGGGGTGCCGCGGCGGGCGGTGCTCGCGTCGGTGGCCTTCGGCTTCGTCTCCGTACTGCTGAATCTGAAGTGGCCGGATTCGGTCTTCCTCTACATGCTCAACGCGGTCGGCGCCGTGCTTCTCTTCGTCTGGGCCCTGATCGCGGTCTCCCAGCTGAAGCTGCGGCGCCGGATCGAGCGCGAGGCGCCGGAGACCCTGATGCTGAAGATGTGGGGCTTCCCTTGGCTGACCTGGACGGCGCTGGCCGCGATGGCGGCGGTCCTGATGCTGATGCTGACCGACGACGCGGCGCGGCCGCAGGTGCTGTGGTCGGCCGGGGCCACCGGGGCCGTCCTGCTGGTGGCGTGGCTGCGGGAGCTCCGTACGGTTCGGTCATGATCCTTCACTTTGTGTGAAGGTCGTGACCGTATAGCGGACATCTGTTCCCTGTAAGCGGGGCACCCGCCCAGACTGTGGGCCGTTCCCCCGTCTCAGCCAATGAACAGGGCGGCCCATGTCACGGACCACCGCGCCCGAGCCCGTCGACCGCAAGGACGACCAGGCACCCCCCTCACAGGGACTCACTCACGGCCTCAAGCAGCGCCATCTCTCGATGATCGCCCTGGGTGGCGTCATCGGCGCCGGCCTCTTCGTCGGCTCCGGCGCCGGAATCGCCGCCGCCGGTCCCTCGATCGTGGTCGCCTATGCCATCTCCGGTCTGCTCGTCATGCTCGTGATGCGGATGCTGGGCGAGATGTCGGCGGCGAACCCGGCCTCCGGCTCGTTCTCCGTCCACGCCGAGCGGGCGATCGGCCCGTGGGCCGGCTTCACCGCGGGATGGGCCTTCTGGTTCCTGCTCTGCGTGGCCGTCGGCCTGGAGGGCATCGGCGCGGCGAAGATCATGACCGGCTGGTTCCCGGGCACTCCGGAGTGGGCCTGGGTGGCCCTCTTCATGCTCGTGTTCTGCGGCACCAACCTGGCGGCGGTGAAGAACTTCGGCGAGTTCGAGTTCTGGTTCGCGGCGCTCAAGGTCGGCGCGATCGTCCTCTTCCTCGGCATCGGCGTGCTCGCCATCGTCGGCGTACTGCCCGGCACGGAGGCCCCCGGCACCGCGAACCTCACCGGTGACGGCGGGTTCTTCCCGAACGGCTCCGAGGGGCTGATCGTCGGACTGCTCGCCTCGGTGTTCGCGTACGGCGGTCTGGAGACCGTCACCATCGCCGCGGCCGAGTCGGAGCACCCCGTCCAGGGCGTCGCCAAGGCCGTCCGTACGGCGATGTGGCGCATCGCGCTCTTCTACATCGGCTCGATGGCGGTCATCGTCACGCTCGTCCCGTGGGGCGACGCGGCGGTCGTCGAGAAGGGCCCGTACGTGGCCACCCTCGACCACCTGGGCATCCCGGCCGCCGGACAGATCATGAACGTGGTCGTGCTGGTCGCCCTGCTGTCGGCCATGAACGCCAACATCTACGGCGCCTCCCGGATGGCCACCTCGCTGGTCGCCCGCGGCCAGGGCCCGAAGGCGCTGGGCCGCACGTTCGGCGGCGTGCCGCGACCCGCGGTGCTCGTCTCCTCGGTCTTCGGCTTCCTCTGCGTGCTGCTGAGCTACTGGCGGCCCGACGACATCTTCATCTGGCTCCTGAACACCATCGGCGCGATCATCCTCGTCGTCTGGTTCTTCATCGCCGTCTCGCAGCTCCTGCTGCGCCGCCGGACCGAGCGCGAGGCGCCCGAGAAGCTGGTCGTGAAGATGTGGGCGTTCCCGGTGCTGACCTGGGTGGCGCTGGCCGGGATGGCGGCGATCTTCTTCCTGATGGCGCGCGAGGAGGGCACCCGGGTCCAGCTGTACTGGACGGGCAGCCTCACGCTTCTCCTCGCGGTGATCGGCTTCGTCCTGCAGAAGGTGCGCGGTCCGGTGTCGCAGGACGCCTGACCACGGCATGGACGTACGAGAACCCCCGGGCCTGTCGGTCCGGGGGTTCCGTGCTTTCCCGGCGCATGACACCACGAGTCCTAGGCCCAAGGGCTGATCAACTTCGAGCACTACTGCTGTTAGCCTGCACTTGCATATAGATTGCAATAAGCACCAGCAGCGAGAGGCTCGGCACATGGCGATCTACACCCTTCCGGAACTGCCGTACGACTACGCGGCGCTGGAGCCGGTGATCAATCCGCAGATCATCGAGCTGCACCACGACAAGCACCACGCCGCCTACGTCAAGGGTGCGAACGACACCCTGGAGCAGCTGGAAGAGGCGCGCGACAAGGAGCAGTGGGGCGCAATCAACGGCCTGGAGAAGAACCTGGCGTTCCACCTCTCCGGCCACATCCTCCACTCCATCTACTGGAACAACATGGACAGCCCGAAGGACGGTGGCGGCGGCGAGCCGCTGGCCGCCGACGGGGTGGGCGAACTGGCCGACGCGATCACCGAGTCCTTCGGCTCCTTCGCCAAGTTCAAGGCCCAGCTGACCAAGGCCTCCGCGACCACGCAGGGCTCCGGCTGGGGTGTCCTCGCGTACGAGCCGATCAGCGGCCGGCTGATCGTCGAGCAGGTCTACGACCACCAGGGCAACGTCGGCCAGGGCTCGATCCCGGTGCTGGTCTTCGACGCCTGGGAGCACGCCTTCTACCTGCAGTACAAGAACCAGAAGGTGGACTTCATCGAGGCCATGTGGCAGGTCGTCAACTGGCAGGACGTGAACAAGCGCTACCAGGCCGCCAGGACGTCCGTCCCGCTGATCTCCATCTGACCGGCCCCCGCGCGTCCTGCTCGTGATCGTCTTCTCAACCTTCACGGGGCGGGCGGAAAAGAGAACGACCCCCGCGAGACCCCCAGAGGCAGCTCTGGGGGCGAATCGCGGGGGTCGTTCGGTTCCGGGGCTACTCGAAGCTCGGCGCCGCCGTCCGCGTGCGCTTGATCTCGTAGAAGCCGGGCGTCGAGGCCACGAGCAGGGTGCCGTCCCACAGCCGGGCCGCCGCCTCGCCGCGCGGGGTCGGCGTCACGACCGGGCCGAAGAAGGCGATCTGGTCGCCGTCCGCGCCCGGGACGGAGATGACCGGCGTGCCGACGTCCTGGCCGACCTTGTCTATGCCCTCCTTGTGGGAGGCGCGCAGCTCGGTGTCGTAGACGTCCTTGTCCGCGTAGTCCACCAGCTCGGCCGGCAGACCGACGTCCGCGAGCGCCGCCGAGATCGCCTCGCGGGTGGGGCCCTCGCCGTTGTTGTGGAAGCGGGTGCCGAGCGCCGTGTAGAGCTTGCCGACCACCTCGTCGCCGTGCAGCTGCTGGGCCGCCGTCACCACGCGGACCGGGCCCCAGGCCTTGGTCTCCAGCATCTCCCGGTACTCGGCGGGGACCTCGTCGAGCCTGTTCTCGTTGAGGACGGCCAGGCTCATCACCTTCCAGCGCACGTCGACCGGGCGCACCTGCTCGACCTCCAGCATCCAGCGGGACGTCATCCAGGCCCAGGGGCACAGCGGATCGAACCAGAAGTCGGCGGTGGTCCTGCTCTCGGACATGTCACTCCTCAGGGACGGATGTCTATGCGCCAGACGGAGCAACACCATCGGTCGGCCGGGACATTCCCCGAGTGCCGTGCGTCAGTGGCACATGGGAGGATCGGTCCTGTTTCGAAGGCGCCACGAAGGAGTGACCGTGCCCGGTGAGAATCTGTCCCGCGACGAGGCCCGCGAGCGGGCCGCGCTGCTGTCCGTCGACGGGTACGAGGTCGCCCTCGATCTGCGGTCGGCGGTCGGCGAGTCCGGGGACGGGGGTGCCCCCGCCGAAGGCAGGGGGAGCGTGCGCACCTTCCGCTCGGTGACGACGATCCGCTTCCGCCGTACCGGCACGGGCTCCGCCACCTTCGTGGACCTGATCGCCCCGGCGGTGACCTCCGTCGAGCTGAACGGGCGCGCGCTCGACCCGGCCGTCGTCTTCGACGGTGCCCGGATCGCGCTGGACGACCTCGCCGACGAGAACGTCCTGGTGGTGGACGCGCAGTGCGCCTACAGCCGGACCGGCGAGGGCATGCACCGCTTCGTCGACCCGGAGGACGGCGAGGTCTACCTCTACACGCAGTACGAGCCGGCCGACGCCCGTCGGGTCTTCGCCAATTTCGAGCAGCCCGACCTCAAGGCCCCGTACCGCTTCGAGGTCACCGCGCCCGAGGGCTGGACGGTCTGGTCGAACGGCGTGGGCGAGCAGGACGCCGAAGGGGTGTGGCGGTTCGCCGAGACGGCCGCGATCTCCACCTACATCACGTGCGTCGTGGCCGGTCCGTACCACTACGTCACCGACACCTACAAGCGCGGCGACATCGAGATCCCGCTCGGCGCGATGTGCCGCAAGGGGCTCGCCAAGCACTTCGACGCGGACGACGTCTTCCTGATCACCAAGCAGGGCTTCGACTTCTTCCACGACAACTTCGACTACCCGTACCCCTTCGGGAAGTACGACCAGGCCTTCGTCCCCGAGTACAACCTCGGCGCGATGGAGAACCCGGGCATGGTGACCTTCCGCGAGGAGTACATCTACCGCGGCAAGGTGACGCAGGCGGCGTACGAGCGCCGGGCGAACGTCATCCTGCACGAGATGGCGCACATGTGGTTCGGCGACCTGGTCACCATGGTGTGGTGGGACGACCTGTGGCTGAAGGAGTCCTTCGCCGACTTCATGGGCTCCTTCTCGCTGGCGGAGGCGACCCGCTTCACCAACAGCTGGGTGACCTTCGCCAACAGCCGCAAGTCCTGGGCGTACCGCGCCGACCAGCTGCCGTCCACGCACCCGATCACGGCCGACATCCGTGACCTGGAGGACGCCAAGCTGAACTTCGACGGCATCACGTACGCCAAGGGCGCCTCGGTCCTGAAGCAGCTGGTGGCGTACGCGGGCCGGGACGCGTTCATGGAGGGCGCGCGCCGCTACTTCAAGCGGCACGCCTACGGGAACACGCGTCTCGCCGATCTGCTGTCGGTCCTGGAGGAGACCTCCGGGCGCGACATGAAGGCGTGGTCCCGGGCCTGGCTGCAGACCTCGGGCGTCAACACGCTGACGCCGGTCGTCACCTACGACGCGGAGGGCCGCGTCACGGAGCTGGCCGTCGTCCAGGAGGGCGACGAGCTGCGTCCGCACCGGGCTGCCGTGGGTCTGTACCGGCTGTCGTCCGAGGGCGAGCTGGTCCGCTTCGCACGGGCGGAGGCGGACGTCACCGGGGCGCGGACGGTCGTCGCCGAGCTGGCGGGCGAGGAGCGGCCCGACCTGGTGCTCGTCAACGACGACGACCTCACCTACTGCAAGATCCGTTTCGACGAGGGTTCGCTGGCCACGCTGCGGGCGCACCTCGGCGACATCACCGACCCGCTGGCCCGCGCGCTGTGCTGGTCGGCGCTGTGGAACCTGACGCGGGACGGTCTGATGCCGGCCCGGGACTTCGTCGCGGTGGTGCTGGAGTTCGCCGGCCGTGAGACGGACATCGGCGTGCTCCAGATGGTGCACGCCTGGGCGCGCTCGGCGGTCACGCACTACGCGGCGCCCGCGTGGCGTGCGCAGGGCGGCGGGCTGCTCGCCGAGGGCGGGCTGCGCGAGCTGCGGGCGGCCGAGCCGGGCAGCGAGCACCAGCTGACCTGGGCGCGGTTCTTCGCGGCGACGGCCTCCTCGGACGCGGACTTCCAGCTCCTGGAAGGTCTGCTCGACGGTACGGCGAGGATCGACGGCCTGGAGGTCGACCAGGAGCTGCGCTGGTCCTTCCTTGAGCCGCTGGCCACGCACGGCCGGGCGGACGAGGCCCGGATCGGCGAGGAGCTGGCCCTCGACGACACGGCGACCGGCAAGCGGCACCAGGTGCGCTGTCTGGCGGCCCGGCCCTCCGCGGCGGTCAAGGCACAGGCCTGGGCGCAGGTCGTCGAGTCGGACACGCTGTCGAACGCGCTGGTGGAGGCGACGATCGCGGGCTTCGCGCAGCCCTCGCAGCGGGAGCTGCTCGCGCCGTACGCGGAGAGGTACTTCGCCGCGATCGAGCGGGTGTGGGCCGAGCGGTCGATCCAGATCGGCATGGACGTGGTCCGGGGGCTGTTCCCCGGCCTCCAGGACGACGAGTCCACGCTGACGGCGACGGACGCGTGGCTGTCCGCGCACGAGGACGCGGCGCCGGCGCTGCGCCGGCTGGTGCTGGAGTCGCGGGACGACCTGGCCCGTGCGCTGCGCGCGCAGGCGTGCGACGGGGCAGCCTGACGCACCCGAGGGCCGTCGTTCCGCAGGGGCCGGGGTTTCCCC
>NZ_JBHTTQ010000111.1:0-23672 GCF_042794475.1 Streptomyces sp. NPDC056527 | reverse complement strand
GCTGGGCCCGGCGGGGGCGCGGGGGGTCTCCGCCGCGGCGCTCCCCGCCGACCTGGCCACGGAGAACGACGCCCGGCGCCTGGCCCGTTCGGGAGTGCCCGTCAAGCAGGTGCTCACCGACGGGCTGTGCCATCTGGAGGCCGACATGGTCGCCCGGCACCTGCACGACTGGCTGCCCGAATCCACCCGGCTGCTCTTCGTCGAGAACGTCGGCAACCTCGTCTGCCCCGCCGGTTACGACCTGGGAGAGTCCCTCCGGGTCGTGCTCGCCTCGGTGACCGAAGGGGAGGACAAGCCGCTCAAGTACCCCACCGCGTTCGGCCTCGCCCAGCTGGTGATCGTCACCAAGACCGACATGGCCGAGGCCGCGGAGTTCGACGAGGCGGCCTTCCGCCACAACGTCCAGCAGGTCAATCCCGGTGTCGAGGTCGTCCTCACCTCGGTGCGCGACGACCGCGGCGCCGGCGCCCTGCTGGACCGGGCCCTCGCCGCGGCCGAGGGGAACCGCGTCCACACCCCGGTGATGGCCCAGGCCGGCGCGTGACCACGGCACGGCCCGGAACCGCCCCCGGCACGGCCCCGCGGCGCAGCCGGGTGGTCGTGCGCGGTGTCGTGCAGGGCGTGGGGTTCCGCCCCTACGTCTACGCCCTCGCCACCGGGCTGCGCCTGTCCGGGCACGTCACCAACACGGCGGACGGCGTCGTCGCGGAGGTCGAGGGCGACCCCGCGGACGTGGCGGCCTTCTGCGCGCGCGTCGCGCCGGACGCGCCGCCGCTGGCCCGGGTGGATTCCGTCGAGACGGCCGACGTGGCCGCGAGCGGCGACAGCGGATTCACGATCGTGCCCTCCCGGCAGGGCGGCGCCGTCCGCACGCTCGTCCCACCCGACACCGCCACCTGCGACGACTGCCTCGCGGAGCTCGCTGACCCCGCCGACCGGCGGTATCTGCACCCCTTCATCACGTGCACCCACTGCGGCCCGCGGTTCACCATCGTCACCGGTCTGCCCTACGACCGGGTGCACACCACCATGGCGGACTTCCCGATGTGTCCGGACTGCGCCCGGGAGTACGGGGACCCGGCGGACCGGCGCTTCCACGCCCAGCCCGTCGCCTGCCCCCACTGCGGCCCCCGGCTGCGGCTGGTCACGGCACCGGGCGGTCGGTGGACGGCGTCCGGCACCGAGTCCTGTTCCGGCGTCGCGTCGCGTCCCGGCACCCGTAGGGGCGCCGCCCCCGGCTCCGGCGCCGACCTCGGCATCCGTCCCGGCGCCGACCTCGGCATGCGTCCCGGCCCCGGCCCCGGCACCGGCATCGACCCGATCGCCGCCGCACGTCGGATGCTCGCCGCCGGCGCGATCCTCGCCGTCAAGGGCCTCGGGGGCTATCACCTGGCCTGCGACGCGACGAACCCCGACGCGGTGGCCGAACTGCGCCGCCGCAAGGCGCGTGGTGACAAACCGTTCGCGATGATGGCGGCGGACCTCGCCGACATCGAGCCCCTCGTGCACCTCGGCCCGCTCGAACGGCAGCTTCTCACCGGCAACGTCCGGCCCGTCGTCCTCCTGCGGCGCCGCGACGACGCCCGGCCGCGCCCCGGGGCCGCGCCGGCGCAAGCGGTGGCACCCGGCAGCCCGGACCTCGGCGTCATGCTCCCGTACACCCCCGTCCACCACCTCCTCCTCGGCCTTGGCACACCGGACGGCGAAGGGCCCCGGCTGCTGGTCATGACCAGTGGCAACCTCTCGGGCGAACCCATCGTCACCGACGACGCCGAGGCACTGACCCGGCTCGACGGTCTGGCCGACGCCTGGCTCCTGCACGACCGCCCCATCCACGTGCCCTGCGACGACTCCGTCGTCCGTGTCTGCGACGGTGAGCAGCTGACGCTGCGCCGCTCCCGGGGGTACGCCCCGCTGCCGGTCACCTTGCCCGTCGAGGTCGCCCCCGCCCTCGCCGTGGGCGGGGATCTGAAGAACACCTTCTGCCTCGGCGAGGGGCGCAAGGCCTGGCTCTCCGCCCACATCGGCGACATGGACGACCTCGCCACCCAGCTCGCCCTCGCCTCCGCCGAGCGGCAGTTGGAGTCCGTCACGGGCGTGCGCCCCGGCCTGCTCGCCGCGGACCGGCACCCCGCCTACCGGTCCACCCGCTGGGCGCGGCGGCATGCCGTCGGGCGGCCGGTCGTGACGGTGCAGCACCACCACGCCCATGTCGCGGCGGCGATGGCCGAGAACGGACTCGACGGCACCCGGCCCGTGATCGGCGTGGCCTTCGACGGCACCGGCTACGGTCTCGACGGAGCCGTGTGGGGCGGCGAGTTCCTCGTCGCGGACTACGCCGGGTTCACGCGGTTCGCGCACCTGGCCTACGTACCCCTGCCCGGCGGCGACGCGGCCGTACGACGGCCCTACCGCATGGCTTTGGCCCACCTCCGGGCCGCGGGTCTCACCGCCGACCCCGCACTGCCCTGCACACGAGCCTGCGAGCCGGGTGAACTCTCCGTACTGGAACAGCAGTTGGCGCGCGAGCTGAACTGCGTGCCCACGTCCAGCATGGGACGCCTCTTCGACGCCGTCTCCTCCCTCGCGGGGATCTGCCACCACGCCGGATACGAGGCGCAGGCCGCGATCGAGCTGGAGGCCGCGGCACTGCGCGCACCGGCCGTGGCCGAGGACGGACGCTACGCCTTCCGGCTCGGCCCGCGGCGGTCCGGAGCCCCGCTCACCGCCGACCCCGCGCCCCTGCTGACGGCGGTGGCCGCCGACGTGCTGGACGGCACCTGCGCCGCCGTCGTGGCCGCACGGTTCCACCGTGCCGTGGCGCGCCTGGTACGCACCGTGTGCGCCGCCGCCCGCGGTGAGACCGGCGTGGAGACCGTCGCCCTGACCGGGGGAGTGTTCGCGAACACGGTGCTCTCCTCAGGCTGCGCCCAAGGACTGCGGGAGGACGGCTTCACCGTGCTGCGCCATCGCCTGATCCCGCCGAACGACGGCGGTCTGGCTCTCGGCCAGCTCGTCGTGGCCGCCCGTGTCCCCGACCGGGCGGCCTCCGGCATGCCACGACGAGAGCGACAGTGAGGAGACACTCATGTGCCTGGCGGTACCCGGAAAAGTGCTGGACGTGGAGGACCGGGACGGCACCCGGATGGCCACCGTCGACTTCGGCGGTGTGGTCAAGGAGGTGTGCCTGGAGTACCTGCCGGACCTGAAGCCCGGTGAGTACGCCATCGTCCATGTCGGGTTCGCCCTGCAGCGTCTGGACGAGGAGTCGGCCAGGAGGACGCTGGAGCTGTTCGAGACCCTCGGCATGCTCCAGGAGGAGTTCGGCGACCCGTGGGAGGCCGCCGAAGCGACGGGCAGCGAGCGGCCGGCGCAGGACGGCCTCGCCGGAGAGGTGACGCGGTGAAGTACATCGACGAGTTCCAGGATCCCGAGCTGGCCCGACGGCTGCTCGACGAGATCCGGGCGACGGTGACCCGGCCCTGGGCGCTGATGGAGGTCTGCGGCGGCCAGACCCACACCATCATCCGGCACGGGATCGACCAACTGCTGCCACCCGAGGTGGAGTTGATCCATGGACCGGGCTGTCCGGTCTGTGTGACGCCGCTGGAGGTGATCGACAAGGCGCTGGAGATCGCGTCCCGCCCCGGCGTGATCTTCTGCTCCTTCGGCGACATGCTGCGCGTTCCCGGTACCGGCCGCGACCTCTTCCAGGTCCGAGGGCAGGGCGGTGACGTCAGGGTCGTCTACTCGCCGCTCGACGCGCTGCGGATCGCCGAGCAGAACCCGGACCGCGAAGTGGTCTTCTTCGGCATCGGGTTCGAGACGACCGCCCCGCCCAACGCGATGACGGTCCATCAGGCGCGCAAGCTCGGCATCCGCAACTTCAGCCTGCTGGTCTCCCACGTCCGGGTGCCCCCGGCGATCGAGGCGATCATGAACTCGCCGGACTGCCGAGTCCAGGGATTCCTCGCCGCGGGGCACGTGTGCAGTGTGATGGGCACGGCGGAGTACCCCGAACTCGCCGCACGCCACCGGGTGCCGATCGTCGTCACCGGCTTCGAACCGCTGGACATCCTCGAAGGGGTGCGGCGGACCGTGCTCCAGCTGGAGCGAGGAGAGCACACCGTCGAGAACGCCTATCCGAGGGCGGTCCTGCCCGAGGGCAACCCGGCCGCCCGGGCGATGCTGGACGATGTCTTCGAGGTCACCGACCGGGCGTGGCGGGGGATCGGAGTGATCCCGGAGAGCGGCTGGCGGCTGTCGGAGCGGTACCGCGCCTACGACGCCGAGCAGCGGTTCTCCGTCGAGGGGATCGACACCCGTGAGCCGGCCGAGTGCCGCAGCGGCGAGGTCCTGCAGGGACTGCTGAAGCCCCACGAGTGCGAGGCCTTCGGTACGAAATGCACCCCCCGCTCTCCGCTGGGCGCCACCATGGTCTCCAGCGAGGGGGCCTGCGCCGCCTACTACCTCTACCGACGGCTCGACCTCTCCACCCCGACGTCGAAGTCCCCGGCCCCGAAGTCCCCGGCCCTGGAGGGCAGTTCCGTTGTCTGAGCTCACCCGCGCCACCCCTGCGGAGCAGGCACCCGACATGTTCGCCTGGACGTGCCCGGCACCCCTGCGGGACCAGCCGCGCGTGGTGATGGGCCACGGCGGGGGAGGCGCACTCTCCGCCGAACTGGTCGAGCAGATCTTCGCGCCCGCCTTCGGCGGGCCCGCGCTCTCGGTCACCACCGACGCCGCCACAGTCGAACTCGGCGGCGCCCGGCTGGCCTTCTCCACCGACTCCTTCGTGGTGCGCCCCCTGTTCTTCCCCGGGGGCAGCATCGGCGATCTGGCCGTCAACGGCACGGTGAACGACCTCGCCATGAGCGGCGCCCGCGCGGCCTACCTGTCCTGCGGCTTCATCCTGGAGGAGGGGGTGGAGACCGAGGTCGTGGCCCGGGTGGCGAACGCTCTCGGGGCCGCGGCACGAGCGGCGGGCGTGCAGGTGGCCACGGGTGACACCAAGGTGGTGGAGGCCGGTCACGGCGACGGTGTCTACATCAACACCTCCGGAATCGGTCTGATCCCGCCCGGTGTCGACCTCCGCCCGCAGCGCGTCGTACCCGGTGACGTGGTGATCGTCAGCGGGCCCGTCGGCGTCCACGGCGTGGCGATCATGAGCGTGCGCGAGGGCCTGGAGTTCGGGGTCGAGATCGAGAGCGACTGCGCGCCGCTCGGCGGGCTGGTCGAGGCGATGCTCGCGGTCACGCCGGACCTGCATGTGCTGCGGGACCCCACCCGGGGAGGACTGGCGGCCTCGCTCAACGAGATCGCGGCCGCGTCGGGCACCGGCATCGTCGTCCAGGAGCGGGCCGTCCCCGTCCCCGACCCGGTGGCCAACGCCTGCGCGGTGCTCGGCCTCGACCCGATGTACGTGGCGAACGAGGGGAAGCTGGTGGCCTTCGTCCCGCGTGAGCACGCCGACGCCGTGCTCGCCGCGATGCGCGCCCACCCGCTGGGCGCCGGGGCGGCCGTGATCGGGGAGGCCGTCGAGGCGCATCCGGGCATGGTGGTCGCCCGTACCGGCCTCGGTGGCACGCGGGTGGTGGACATGCCGCTCGGTGAGCAGCTGCCGCGGATCTGCTGAGCGTCAGCCCCGGGCGCGGCGGTCGCGGGCGGTGTCGAGGGTCCAGGTGTGGGTGCAGTTCGGGCACTGCAGATGGACCCTGGGCCCCTTGTTGGCTATCAGGTAGCGCCAGTGCTCCGAACAGTTGCGGCGCTCCGTGCAGGTCGCGCAGTCCCGGGCGTCGTCGCAGCCCGGGCAGGCGACCCAGGCGCGGCGGGCCCGGTCGGCGTGGGGGTCAATGGGAAGCCGCACGGCCCGGCTCCTGTCCGGGCAGCACACCCGCCGCCACCAGCATGTCGTGGATCCGCTGCTGCTCGGCGTCCAGCCCCGAGTAGAGCAGGGCGTGCGCGGCCTCCTCGTCCCGCAGGACGGCCACCGGGTCCCAGTCGGGTCCCAGTGCCGCGACGACCTCGGCCCGCCTGCGGGCTTCCTCGGCGGTGAGGTCGATGGTGAAGGAGACGTGGTCGGAATCGGGAGCCTGGTTCATGGCGGTGCCTTCGGCGAAATCGAACAGGATTCGCCACGTCTACCAGAGCGGGCACCGGGTGCGGAAGGGGGAAGCGCCTCCGGCGACTGTGGCTCATCTCATGTAAAAACCGGACAGACTCGGCGGCCCGCCCCCTTCGGGCGGGTGCGCGGGCGTCGCGTTCCCGGTCCGTACGCGGGCGCCGCCGGGCGACCGGCGCGACGATGGGGGTGTGGGAAGCACGACCGAGCGTCGTCCGGGCCGCGGGAGAAGCACCGTGCGGCCGGGTGACGCCCAGGCGTCGGACGGTCCCCGAGCGTGAAGGGAGGGCACCGGTGAGTGAGCAACCGATCGAGGAGCTGATCAGCGGGGCCGCACAGCACGCCGGCGGCTGGGTGGGCTCCCTGGCGGTGGCGCAGGTGGCCACGGCGTCCGACGGGACGGTGGTCCGCTGGAACCACGGTGCCCAGGAGCTCCTCGGCTACTCTCCGCCGGACGTGGTCGGGCGGCACATCGCCGAACTCCTCCATCCGGGCGCCGACCGCAGCCTCGGCCGTGCCCTCTGGGAGACGGCGGCCACAGGACGCGGGGTGATGGGCACGGTCACCGCCTGGCACCACGACGAGTACCCGCTGGAGCTGGAGATCTGGGCCTGCCCCGTCCCCGACCGGCGCCGCGGCGCATCGGCGGTACTGATCTTCGCCGCCGAGGCGCACACGACCCGGCGGATCCGCGGAACCTCGGCGGTGTGGGACGGGCTGTTCGCCCGCTCACCGGTCGGCATCGGCCTTCTCGACACCGAGCTCCGCTTCCTGCGGGTCAACCCCGCGTTGGAGCAGATGAACGGCCTGCCCGAGGAGGCCCACGTCGGACGGCGCCTCAGCGAGCTGCTCCCCGACGTCAACGCGGGCGAGATCGAGGAGGCCATGCGTCAGGCCCTGGACTTCGGTGAGCCGGTGCTGGACCGGCACCGTGCCGGTCGCACCCCGGCGGACCCCGATCACGAGCACGTCTGGTCGTGCTCGTACGTGAGGATGGAGGACCCGGCAGGCCGGCCGATCGGCGTGATCGCCACCCTCGCCGACGTCACCGCCCAGCACAATGACCACCTCGCGGCGGAGGCGGGGCGGCGCAGGCTCGCCCTGCTGAGCGAGGCCAGTTCTCGCGTGGGCGCCAGCCTCGACATGGAGCGCACGGCCCAGGAGCTGGCCGATCTCGCCGTGCCGGAGCTGGGCGACGCCGTCACCGTCGACATCCTCGACAGCCTCGCCCGCGGCGACGAACCGGGCCCGGGTCTCGCCGGTGGTGTCGCCGTGCGGCGCCTGGGGAAGGCCCCGCTGACCGGTACCGCGATCACCCGCCTCCTCGCCCCCCTCGGGCGCACCCTCATCTTCCCGGCCGGGGCGCCGTACACGCAGGCCATCAGGGCCCGTCAGCCGTATCTGATGGCCCAGCTCGACGAGCAGGCCGTCGCGCACGTGAACCGCTTCACCGCGGTGCCCTCCCAGCTGGTCGACAAGGGCGTGCACTCCTTCATGATGGTGCCGCTGATCGCCCGCGACCTCGTCATCGGTGTGGCCACCTTCTGCCGGACCCGGCCCGGAGCGCCGTACGGATCCGAGGACGTCACCCTCGCCGGAGAACTCGCCACCCGCGCCGCCGTCAGCATCGACAACGCGCGCCTGTACCAGCACGAGCACGAGACCGCCGTGGTCCTTCAGCGGAGCATGCTGCCGCAGCACGTCACACCGCCGCCGGGCATCGAGATCGCCCACCGCTATCTGCCCGCGAGCGACATCAACGAGGTCGGGGGCGACTGGTACGACGTACTGCCCCTGCCCGACGGCAAGGCGGCGCTCGCCATCGGCGACGTGATGGGACACGGCATCGCCGCGGCCGCGGTCATGGGCCGCCTCTCGGCGACCGTGAGGGCCCTCTCCCGCCTCGACATGACCCCGGTCGACCTGCTGTACCAGCTCGAAGCCACCCTCGCCGACCTCGCCGAGCCGATGCTCGCCACCTTCCTCTTCGTCGTCATCGACCCCGCCACCGGCCGGTGCACCATCACCCGCGCCGGCCACCCGCCCCCCGCCGTCCTGGAGCCCGACGGCAGGGCCTACATCCTGCCGACCGCGTCCGGTGTCCCCCTGGGCGTCGGTGGAGTCGACTTCACGACGACCGAGGTCACGTTGCCCGCCGGGAGCATCATCGTCCTCTACACCGACGGGCTCGTCGAAGGCCGCGGCGCCGACCTCGACGAACGCCTCACCGATCTGACGCGCCTGCTCACGGAACCCCAGACCTCGCTGGACCATGTCTGCGACGCACTGATCACCCGCCTGGTCCCCGGCTCGGCCGACGACGACATCACCCTGCTCACTGCTTGCATCACACCCCCGTCGGCCAAGTCCCCCTAGCATCCGGCCGGTCGGGCCACAGAGGGCCGGTGCATGATGTGCACCAACAACGGTCGAGTTCCTGTCTGGAGGCCGAACGAGTGAACGGTGGCAACGGGAGACGGCGCCTCACCAGCCGTGCCTCGGCCGGGAAGGGCGCCGCGGTTCACCGCTCGGCCGGTGCCCGCAGGCGGCTCGGCGGAAGCAGCGGCGAGGTCCCCCTCGACCGGCTGACCACGCGCGGCCGGCTCGCCTGGCTGAGCTCCGCCGGCTCCAGGATCGGCACCACCCTGGACCTGGAGCGCACCGCCCAGGAACTGGCCGAGTTCACCGTGCCCGGCTTCGCCGACGGGGCCGCCGTCGACATCCTGGAGAGTGTCCTGCGGGGCGACGAGGGTTCCCGGTGGACGGGTACGGGCGTCCCGCTCATGCGGGCCATCGCGCTCTGCGCCGTCGAGGAGCTGTCGTCCCTTGAGCCGACTCCGGTGGGCGAGACCTTCGTCCGCACGGAGGAGGCCCACGAGACCCTGCTCCACCGGTACTGTCTGCGCCAAGGCCGCCCGGTGCTGGTGAGCCGCATGCGACACGACGACTACATCAAGGTCGCGCCGACGGAGAGCGCCGCGGCGCAGATGCGCGCCGCCGGGGTGCACAGCTATCTCGCGGTGCCGCTGATCGCCCGCGGGCTGCTGCTCGGCAGTGCGGACTTCGTACGCGGCCCCGGGACACGCCCGTTCTCCTCCACCGACCTCGCACTGGCGGAACAGCTGGCCTCCCAGGCCGCCGTCTACATCGACAACGCCCGGCTGTACGGGCGTGAGCGTGAGCACGTCGTCTCGTTGCAGCGCAGTCTTCTGCCGCGCGCCACCCCGGTGACGCCGGGGCTGCGTGTCCAGGCCGAGTACGCGCCCTCGACGGCCCACCACGGGGTGGGCGGCGACTGGTACGACGTCATGGCCCTGCCGGGCGGACGTACGGCCCTCATGGTGGGCGACGTCATGGGTCACGGGCTGCCCGCCGCCGCGACCATGGGGCGCCTGCGGGCGGTCGCCCGCACCCTGATGACCCTGGACATGGCCCCGGAACGCGTCCTCGCCCGGCTCGACCTCGCCACGCGTGACCTGGAGGACGAGCAGGTCGCCACCTTCCTCTGCGCGGTCTTCGACCCGGCCGACTCCACCTACACGCTGGCCAGCGCCGGCCACCTGCCACCCCTGCTCCTCGACGGGCAAGGCTCGGCCGAGTTCGTGGACGTCCCGGTCGGCGCGCCGCTCGGAGCGGGAGTGATCCCGTACGACCCGATCCGGCTGAAGGTCCCGGAGGGCGGCCACCTGGCCATGTACACCGACGGTCTGGTCAAGTCCCGGCAGGCGGACGTGGACCACCAGCTGGAGCGCCTGCGGTCGGCGGCCCGTGGCCTGGCGCCCGAGGCCCTCGAAAGGGGTGGACTCATCGGCTGCGCCCCCGCCGACGCGTCCCGGTTCGACGAGGCCGTGCTGCTCGTCGCGGCGACCGCCTCCGGAGCTCCGAGCGACCTGTGCGAGTGGGAGCTGCCGAGGGAAGGGCGCGCCGCGTCCGTGGCCCGGGGCCTGGTCACGGACCAGCTCGCCGCGTGGGAGCTGACGGAGCTCGCGGACGTCTGTGAACTCGTCGTCTCCGAACTCGTCGGCAACGCCCTGCGCTACGGCAACGGGCCCGGCCGACTCCGTCTCCTGCGCGGCGACCGCCTCGTCGTGGAGGTCTCGGACACGGGCCCCGACCTGCCCCAGATCCAGCACGCGGACCTCAGTGACGAGGGCGGCCGGGGGCTCCAGCTCATCAACATGCTGTGCCGCAGATGGGGCTCCTGTCGCACCGTCACCGGCAAGGTGGTCTGGGCGGAGCAGAACCTGCCCTAGCGACCCGGACCCGCGACAGGCCCCTCTCCCGGCGCGGGAGAGGGGCCTCACGCGGTCTACAGCTCCTTCACCCGGATGTTGCGGTAGGAGATGACGTCCGTCGTGCCGTGGACCTGGAGACCGATGTAACCGGAGGCGTAGCGCCGGCCGTCCGTGCCCGGGTCGTCGCCACGCGGCGGCTGGAAGAGCTGGCCACCGGTGTTGTCGAACTCGTTGATCAGCTTGCCGTTGCGGAAGACCGAGTAGTGCTGGCCCTCCACCCGGATCTCGTAGTCGTTCCAGGTGCCCTTGGGCGTCACCCCGGCGCCGGCGAGGCCGACGCGGTCGAAGCCGTAGACCGAGCCCGTCTTGTACATGTCGCCGTCGGGCCGGTCGAGGACCTGGATCTCATGGCCGTACTTGATGGCGACCCACTCGGGACGGGCCTCCTCGGGGTTGCCGTGGACGTACGGGAAGCGCACGAAGACACCGCCGTTGGCATTGCCTGCCCCGGGGGCGTCGTCGCGCCACTGGAGCTTGAGCGAGAAGTCGCCGTACTGCCGCTGCGGGAACCACAGCATGCCCATGCCCGGCACCGTGGTGCTGCTGGTCATGGCCCCGTCCGCGCTCAGCGCGAACTGTCCGCCGCCGACGTGCTGCCACTTCGAGAAGCTCGACGCGCTGCCGTCGAACAGATCACGGTAGCCCTCGGTCTGCCCCGGCTTGCCGATGCCGGACTGCTTGGCGGCGCGGTAGATCTTCTTGTGCTCGCGGGTGTCGATGACGCCGTCGGCGAGCAGCCGGTCGATCACGGTGTCGACGTGCTTGAGGAACAGCGCGTGCGAGGACCAGTCCTTCTCGTCCTCGATGAGTTCGTTGACGGTGCAGCGGCTGTTCGTCATCCGGTTCGGGACCCCGGTGTCGACGGTTCCGACGATGACGGTCGACCGCTCGTCGAACTCGGGGCAGTCGGGCGCCGGCACCCCGCCGCCCTCGGCGACGGTGAAGGCCGTGCTCCTCGCCGTCGTGGTGTTGCCCGCCTTGTCCGTCGCCCGGTACAGCACCGTGTGGTGGCCGACGCGGTCGACGATCACCGGGGTGGTGTAGGCGAGGTACGGGCCGCCGTCGAGCGAGTACTCGATCCGCTCGACGCCCGAGCCGGTGTCCGTCGCGGACAGGGTGACCGTGGCGCTGGTGATGTACGCGCCGTCGGAGTTGCGCACACCCGCGACCGACGCCGTGGCCTCGGGGGCCGTGGTGTCGGGGTCGGGCTGCGTCACGACCGTGAAGCCGACGGACTTCTCGGCCGCCGTGTTGCCGGCCTTGTCGCTCGCCTTGTAGCGGACGGTGTGGGTGCCGGCCTCGTGCACCATCACGGGGGCGGTGTACGGCTGCCAGGCGCCGTCGCCGATCGCGTACTCGATGGTGTTGACGCCCGACCCGGTGTCGGACGCGGTGACCGTCACCGTGGCCATGTCGAGGTAGCGGCCCTGGTCGTCCTGTTCACCGGTCACGGTCGCCGAGGTCTCCGGCGCTGTCGTGTCGTCGGTGGGCGGGGCCACCACCGTGAACGCGGCGGTCTTCTCGGCGGCCGTGTTGCCCGCCTTGTCGCTCGCCCGGTAGCGGATCGTGTGTGCGCCGACCTGGTCGACGACGACCGGGACGGTGTACGGCTGCCACGGGCCGTCGGCGCCGACCGCGTACTCCACCTTGTCGACACCCGAACCGGCGTCGGTGGCGCCGAGCGTGACCGTCGCCTGGCCGACGTAGGCGCCGTCGGCGTTGCGGTCCCCGTCGACCTTCGCGGTCGTCTCGGGCGCGGTGGTGTCCTCGCCGCCGCCCTCGGTGACCGTGAGGATGCCCTGCATCTGGCCGTGCCCGGGGATCGTGCACTTGAAGAGGTACCGGCCCGGGGTCAGGGTCACCTCGGCCGTGTGCCGGCCGCCGTCGGCGTCGTTCGGATTGGCCAGGATGTTGAGCGGGACGTCGTTGTTGTACTCGGGGTCGGAGACGTCGAACGTCAGGGTGTGCGGCATGCCGGTCGTGTTGCCGGTGGCCGTGCTGTTCTCGAAGACGATGGTGGTGGCACCCGCGACCGCCGTGGTGGGGAACTCCAGATAGCGGTCGATCGGGTCGCCCGCCTTCCAGGTCAGCACCTGCGCCGCGGCGTTCTGCCGTCCGTCGTCGGACCGGCCGTAGGCGGCCGCCGAGGTCAGCCCCACGATCATCGCCACGGCGGCCAGCAGCGCCGCCCACAGCCTCGGGCCTCTGTGTCTCATGGTCACCGCGTCGCCTTCCTTGCCAGCTGGTCCGCGGCCGGGGTGGGCCCGCCGCCCTTGTAGGTCACGCGCCAGAGCGCGGAGTCGGGGTGCGAGGTGAAGAAGCCCCGCCCGTAGTCGAGTACGTAGAGCGAGCCGTCGGGGGCGAACTTCCAGTCCATCAGGTTGCGGATCCCGCCCTGCCCGACCGGGATGATCTTCTTCAACGACTCGGCGTGCACGGGCAGTCCGCCCTTGCCGACGGTCTTCGGGTCGGTCAGCACGGCATGCCGTGGCTGCTCCCCGTCGTAGAAGTCACCGACGAACCACTTGCCGTCCCAGTACGACGGCCACTTCACGGTCGAGTCGCTCGCCGCGTCGTAGCGGTACAGCGGGCCGTTCATGGTCGCCTGCCCGCCGCCCTTGAGCCACGGGAGCAGCAGCTTCTGCTCCTCCTGCTTGTAGCTCGGGACGCCGTTCGCGTCCCGCGGGTAGTCCACGCCGCCGCCCTGGGGCGAGTACCAGATGGTGTTCGCCGTCACCGGCGGCAGGTTCACCAGCCCGTCGTTGTTGGGCGACTCGTTCTTGGGCGCGTTGCAGTCGTACCAGCCGAGCGGCTTGCTCGGATCGGTCAGGCCGCGGTCCCGGTAGGGCTGCTTGTTGCCCATGCAGTACGGCCAGCCGTGGTTGCCCGCCCTGGTGATCGCGGCGAACGTGTCGTACTTGGCGGGCCCCCAGGTCGTCGAGGGCGCGCCCGCGTCGGGGCCGACCCAGCCCGCGTAGAGGATGTCGGTCGTCCTGTCGACGGAGATGCGCGCGGGGTTGCGTACGCCCATCACGTAGATCTCGCCCCGGGTCTTCCCGCCGCCCTCGTCGGTCTCCTCGCCGGTGAAGAGATTGCCCGTGGGCAGGGTGTAGGTGCCGTCGTCCTCGGGGTGGATCCGCAGGATCTTGCCGTTGAGGTTCTTGGTGTTGCCCGCGGTGCGGCGTGCGTCCGCGAAGGAGACGCCCTTGAAGTTCGGAGCCGGGTTGTTGCCCGAGTAACCACCGCTGGATCCGGAGGAGTTGGTGTCTCCGGTGGCGATGTAGAGGTTGCCCTTGGAGTCCCACGCCATGCCACCGCCCGCGTGGCAGCAGCTGTGGATCTGGACCGGCCAGCTCAGCAGCACCTTCTCGCTCGCCAGGTCGAGCCTGTTCGACGCGAGGTCGAGCGTGAAGCGGGAGACCCTCCGCTCGCCCATGTGCGCCTCGCGGTCGATCCGCGAGTGCGGTGTGTAGTGCAGATAGACCCAGCCGTTGGTCATGAAGTCGGGATCGAGCTCGATGCCGAGCAGACCCTCCTCGTTCTTGACCAGCTCGTCGCCGCCGCCCTTGTTGCCGAAGACGGTGAGCGCGCCGGCCTTGGTGACCTGCTTGGTCCTCGGGTCGTAGACGTGGACCTCGCCGTTGCCCTTGCCGATGTCCGGGTTGTTCCAGTCGGTGACCACCGGGACGGTGGAGTCGGCACCGCCGCGGCCGATGTACAGGATGCGCCCGTCGGGAGCGGCGACCAGGCCGTGCGGCTCGCCGATCTGGTCGTTCTGGCCGGGCTGGTTGGGCTTGGTGACGCGCTCGGCGGTGTAGTTGGCGTCGATGGTCGCCTTGCAGTCCGCCTGGGAGATACGGGCGGTCCAGGAGATCGCACCACGCAGATGGTCGCGGAAGTCCGCCTCGGCGTAGCTGTCGACGGTGCCGCCCATGGCGGTGTAGAAGGACCGGCCGCCGTCGTAGTCACGGCACCAGGACACCGGGTGGTCCCAGCCGTTCGGCTTGGCCGCCGGCTGGTACGAGCCTTCTCGGACCCGCGCCACGGTGTGCACCGTGCCGGAGGGGTTGCGGTCCCAGTTGAACCACTTGTCGGGGCGCTTCCACTCCAGGGGAAGGGACTTGGTGGCCGGGTGCTGCCGGTCGCCGACCTCCACCACCGCACGCTGCGCACTGCTCGGGGCGCCGGTGGGTCGCGCACCGACCAGGCCCGTGAACCATGTGGAGTACGGCTCGGTGCGCGCCGCCTCGTGGACGCCGACGAATCCGCCGCCCGCCTCCATGTACGCCTCAAGGCCGGCCTCCTGATCCGGGTCGAGCACATCGCCGCCCCCGGTCAGGAACACCACCGCGTTGTACCTGCCGAGCCGCTTGGCGTCGGTGAAGACGCTCGGGTCGTCGGTGGCCTCCGTGCGGTAGCGGCCGGCGGTCGGACCGGACAGCCCGATGGTCTCGACGGCCGCGATGCCCGCGTCGACCGTCGGCGACTCCTCGGTCGCCGACCCGTGGAAGACGAGCACCCGTACGTTAGCGCCGCCCGGTGGAGACGGCAGGGACAACGTTGTCGAAGCCATGGTCGACGGCAGATCCGGATACGGTCTGGCCGAGGCGGGGTCTCCGCCGAGCAGCGACGCGGTCAGGGCTCCCGCCCCAAGTGCCGCCACGACAAAGCCTGTTCTTGATCTCGCTTGGTGATGTGGTGTGCGCTTCATGGGTCACCCATCCCTCTGAGGTCACAACAACAGCCGTTGAAGCTAGACCCCTTTGCGCGGTTCGCCAATACCTATGACCACAACGGGACGAACTTTGTCCTGAGCGTGGAGAAACTGGAGCCGTCCCGCTACGGTGTGGGCCGTCCCCAGGGGCCTTCACCCCGTCAATCTCCACCGAGAAGCGGAGAGTTCGGCATGGACAGACGCAGCTTCAACCGTCGACTGCTCGCGGGCGGGGCCGTCGCCGCGACCGGCGTGACATCGTTGTCTCTCACCTCCGCCTCCAGTGCCACACCCGGCGCTGCCGCCACACCGAGAACTGCCCCGGCGGGTGGGCAGATACGCCATCTCAAGCTGTACGCGGAGAAGTTGGCCGACGGGCGGATGGGGTACGGCCTGGAGAAGGGCAAGGCGTCCGTGCCCGGCCCGCTGATCGAGCTCAACGAGGGCGACACGATCCACATCGAGTTCGAGAACCTGATGGACGTCCCCGTGAGCCTCCATCCGCACGGCGTGGACTACGACATCGACAACGACGGTACGAGGATGAGCGGCAGCCACGTCGAACCGGGCGCCACCCGCACGTACACCTGGCGCACCCATGCGCCCGGCCGCCGTTCCGACGGCACCTGGCGCCCCGGCAGCGCCGGGTACTGGCACTATCACGATCACGTCGTGGGCACGGACCACGGCACCGGAGGCATCCGCAAGGGCCTGTACGGCGCCCTGGTGGTGCGCCGCAAGGGCGACATCCTCCCGGACAAGCAGTTCACGATCGTCTTCAACGACATGACGATCAACAACCGGCCGGCGGCCGATCCGCCCGACTTCCTTGCCACGGTGGGCGACCGGGTGGAGATCGTCATGATCACGCACGGCGAGTACTACCACACCTTCCACATGCACGGTCACCGCTGGGCCGACAACCGCACGGGTCTCCTCTCCGGCCCGGAGGACGTCAGCCGGGTCATCGACAACAAGATCACCGGCCCGGCGGACTCGTTCGGCTTCCAGATCATCGCGGGCGAACACGTCGGCGCCGGTGCCTGGATGTACCACTGCCACGTCCAGAGCCACTCCGACATGGGCATGGCCGGCCTCTTCCTGGTGGCCAAGCCGGACGGCACCGTACCGGGCCACGGAGACCACGGCAGCCACGGCGCGGGGGCCGCGAAGGAGGAGCCGGCCGGGCGGACCTCCGGTGGGACCCATCAGCACTGAGGTCCGGTGAGCGACCCCACGAGGGTTCGCGGGGTGGGTCACGCTCCGGCAGAAGGGGGCGGCGGGCAGGAGGGCGCGGCCTCCGCGCGCCGCCCCTCCCGGGTGGGCGGTTCAGTCGCCGTCCGCCGAGGGGTCCATGGACCGCAGGGCCTCCGCGGCGCGCTTCTCCATCTCGTCCGCGGGGACGTCCTCCACGTGCGTGGCGACGTTCCAGCGATGGCCGAAGGGGTCCTCGAACTGCCCGGTGCGGTCGCCGTAGAACTCGTTCTTGACCGGCGACACCTCCGTGGCGCCGCGGGAGAGGGCCCTGGCGAAGACGGCGTCGACGTCCTCCACGTACACATGCAGGGTGACGGGCGTGCCGCCCACCGACTTCGGCGAGCGGAATCCGATGTCCGGGTACTCGTCGGCCAGCATGATGACCGAATTGCCCAGCTCCAGTTCGGCATGGCCGATCTTGCCGCCGGGCGCGGGCATTCTCATCTTCTCGACCGCGCCGAGCACGGACACGTAGAAGTCGATCGCGGCCGCGGCTCCGTCGGTACAGAGGTACGGCGTGACCCGCGGATATCCCTCGGGGATGGGTTGGACGGTCATCGGGCTCCGGCCTTTCAGAACCGTGGCGGTCGCCGCCGACCGCCGCCTGCGACCACTGATATCCCGATCCCTCGGGGCGCGCTCCGGCGCCGCGCGGCGTCCCGTGGCGGATGCCCCCGAAGAGCCCATGGCTCCCGCGGCGGCGGGCACGGCCCACGGGGCCACCCCCGGAGGCGACGGTCGCCGTCGGGTCCGGAGCCGGCGGTACGCGCCCTTCCGCCGACTTGTCATGCGCACGTACCGTGTCCCGGGTTCGCAGTCAGAAGGCCAATCGACGGGGGAGAGCGATGCCACCCACCCGCTTATCCAGGCGCGCACGATCACTGCTCATCGGCGCGGTCCTGCTCGCACTGCCGGCGGTCACGGTCACACCGTCGGCAGCCACCGCCGGCGAACGACCCGGGACGCAGCGGAGAGCGGCCCAGGAACAACCGGATCTGCCCTACCCGAACATCGACGTACGCGGAGACAAGCGCGTCCCGCCCACGGCCGGGCAGCTGCATGCCGCCCGGGAACTCGGCGGCACGGCGATCCGCTGGAGCCGGTTCGGTACGCCGAGGCTGCTCACCCCGCAGGGGCGCAACGCCCTCACCGCCACCAGCACCACCGACGCGCGCACCCTCGCGCTGGACCACGTACGCGACCACGCGGACCTCTACGGCCTCTCCGCCGCCGAGCTCGACGCCCTCGCCGTGGTCAAGTCGTACCGCACCGAGCACAACGGCGTACGGCATGTCTTCGTCGGCCAGAGCGACCGGGGCGTCCCCGTCCACGGCGCCCGCCTCTCGGTGGCCGTCGACGCGGCCGGCCGCATCCTCACCGTCACCGGCGGCCTCGTCCGGAAGGCCCGCGCCACCGGAACGGTCGCCCTCGACAAGAGCGCCGCGCTGGACCGGGCCGCGGCCTCCGTCGGCACCGACACCCCGCCCGGCACCGCCACCGCCACGAGGGTCACCCTCCCGCTCCCCGACGGCACCGCCCGCCCGGCCTGGCGGACCGCACTGACTGCCGAAAACGACCACCTCTACGAGACCGTCGTCGACGCCGGGAACGGCACCGTCCTCCTGCGCACCGACCTCACCAGCAACGAGGGTCCCCAGGGCCGGGTCTTCACCGACCAGAACCCCACCCTCGGCAGCGCGACGACCGTCCCCTTCAGCGGCCTCGGCCGGTCCTGGGTCACCGGCCGGGTCACCACCGGCAACAACGCCGAGGTCTCCCAGGACCTCGACGGCCGGGAGACCGTCGGCCACCAGCCCCAGACCCCGGCCGCCGGAGACCCGGACTACCAGCACTTCGACCACACCTTCACGGACGCGTTCCGCACCAGCGGCGGCACCGACCTCACCACCGACCGCGACGCGGTCGTGACGCAGGCCTTCTATTACGTCAACCGCCTGCACGACCACCTCTACGGGCTCGGATTCGACGAGGCGTCGGGCAACTTCCAGGAGGACAACCTCGGCAACGGCGGCGTCGGCGGCGACCGCGTGCAGGTCTACGTCGACTACGACGCCAACGGGGACTCCGCCTGCAACGCCAACTTCGGCACACCCGACGACGGCCAGAACCCGACGATGCGGCTCTTCGTCGGACGCGCCTCCTGCGACAACCACAACGTGCACCGGGCCATGAACGGCGACACCATCGCCCACGAGTACAGCCACGGCCTGTCCCACCGGCTCGTCGGCGGCGGCGAGATGGGCGACGGTGAGCAGACCGGCGCGCTCGGCGAGGGCTGGAGCGACGCCGTGGCCACCTCGCTGTGGAACGACCCGGTGTACGGCGAGTACAACAACGGCCGGGCCACCGGCATCCGCCGCGTCGCGTACGACAACAGCCACCTCACCTACGCCGACCTCTGCGACGACGGCACCTGCAGCGTGCACGCCGACGGCGAGATCTGGGCCACCGCCATGTGGGACATGCGCACCGCGCTCGTCGGCGCGTACGGTTACGCCACCGGCAAGCAGCGGCACGAGCAGCTGATGGTCGACGGCATGAAGCTGACGCCCTCCACGCCCGACTTCCTGGACGCACGTGACGGCATCCTCGCCGCCGACCGGGCCGACCACGCGGGCGCCAACCAGTGCCTGCTGTGGGGCGTGTTCGCCCGCCGGGGGATGGGCGCGAGCGCCACCTCGCCGAGCCAGGACCAGGCCAACCCGGCGACCGACTACCCGGCGAGCTGCCGGCCCACCGCCGACGCGGGCGGGCCGTACACCACCAGGGAGGGCGCCGACGTACGGCTCGACGCGAGCGGCTCCACCGTCCCCGGCGGAGGCGGCGGCTACAGCTGGGACTTCGACGGCGACGGCGCCTACGACGACGCGACCGGCGTCAGCCCGCTCTTCGACCGGGTCGGCCAGGACGGCACGTCCACCGTCGGCCTGCGCGTGGGCAACGCCGCGGGAGCCGACACCGACACGGCGACCGTGACCGTCACCAACGTGGCGCCCACGGTGACCTTCACCGTCCAGGGACCGCGTGAGGAGGGCGGCAAGCTCACCGTCACCGGCACGGTCACCGACCCGGGCTGGCTCGACCCGCTCACCGCCACCATCGACCCCGGCGACGGCAAACCCGTCGCCCTGCCGGGACAGTTGGAGAACAACCGCCCCGACGCCACCCTCACCTTCAGCCGCGAACTCGTCTTCGGCGACAACGGCACCTTCACCGTGAAGGTCTGCGGCAGCGACGACGACACCACCACCTGCCGCGAAGCCGCTGTCACCGTGGCCAACGTCGACCCGGCCGTCGCCATCGACAAGACCGATGCCGTGCCGCTCGCGGGCGGGCGGACGCTCGTCGTCCACGCCGGCGAGGAGAAGCGGTACACCGCCCGGCTCACCGACCCCGGCAGCGACGACGAGACCATGAGCTGGGCCTGGGGCGACGGCACACCGGCCACCACGACCACCTCGCTCGTCAACCCGCCGGACCCCGATCCCGCCCGCAGTCCCAGCGTCCAGCCGCGCGACCTGACGGACGCCCAGGCCCACACGTACACCAAGCCCTGCCTGTACGACCTGTCCTTCACGGCACGCGACGACGACGGCGGCACGGGGACCGACGGGATGCCGGTCATCGTCCAGGGCAACGCCCCGCTGTCGCTCCTCGCCGACGTCTGGTACGTCAAGTACCTGACCGGCGACCTCACCGGGCTCGGCAAGCAGACGCTGGACTGCTATCTGAAGATCGTCCGGCACGCGAGCGCGGTGTTCCCCGAGAAGGTGGACGTGTCCACCCAGGGCAAGGCCGCGGACGTCCTCTTCCTCAACCTGCTCCTCGACCCGAAGCGTTCCCTCGACCGCCAACTGCTCGCCGCCTGGCTCAACTTCGCCAACGGAGCCTTCGAGCCGTACGAACTCGTCGACACCGACAGCGACCTGAAGGCGGACACGCCCTTCCTGGAGGCCCTCCAGAACGCCGAGAAGGTACGTCTCGACCCCGCCGCCACCAAGCAGCAGCTCTCCGCTCAGGCGGCCATCCTCACCTGCATCAACATCCCGCTCGTATGACAAGGATGACGCTCCTGCCGCGCGCCGCCGCCGCCCTGCTCCTCGGGGTGGCGGCGGCCGCCTGCACCGACGAACCCCCGCCGCCGAACCACCCGAGCCCACCCGCCCGAACCTCCACCGCCACCCCCACCAGCGCCCCTCCCACCACCACCCCCACGGCGACCACCACCGCACCCGCGCCGCCCGCCCCGGCGGCTCTCACCCAGGACGACGCCGGCCGCACCCTCACGCTCGCCCTCGGCGAGACGACCCAGCTGCGCCTCTCCGGCCGTTGGCGCGAGGCCACCCCGACCGTCGAGGGCACGGCGATCGTCCTCGTACCGGTGGATTTCGAGTCCGACCCGGGCTTCCGCGCCTGGGACGTCCGCGCCACCGAAGCGGGCGAGGCGGTGCTGCGCACCACCGAACGGCCGGGCCTGCGCCCGCTGCGGATCACCTTTCGCGTTCGGTGAGGGCGTTCGTCCTGGAGCGCCCCGGGAAGGTCCCCGGTAGCGTGGGCCGAGGGGAGGCGGAGACGAACCGTCGGCGCAGAGATGGGGAAGGCCGATGCCCCTCACCCCGGGAGCACACCGCCCCACCTCGACCGGGCCCGACGGGATCGGCACCTGGCCCGCCGTGGGAATCGTCCTGGCCCTCCTGGCCGCCGCCAACCTCGTCATGCACCGCTGGACGGGCCTGCCCGGCCTGGCGACGGCGGTCGTGGCGAGCGTCCTGCTCCTGGGCGTGCTCCGGGCGGCCGGTGGTACCTGGGAGGACGCCGGCCTGGCGCCCGGCACGCTCGCCCGGGGCGCCCGGTGGGCACTGGCCCTGATCGGTCTGGTCGCCGTCGTCTACCTGGTCGGTGCTCTGCTGCCGGCCACCCGCACGCTCTTCGAGGACCGGAGATACGCCGATCTCAGCGGCGGCGAGCTACTGATCCGTGTCCTCGTGCTGGTCCCCGTCGGCACGGTCCTGCTGGAGGAGATCGCCTTTCGCGGGGTGCTGTACGGTCTGGTGCGCCGGGTCCGCGGGACGGTCTGGGCGACAGCCGTGTCGAGCCTGCTCTTCGGCCTGTGGCACGTGCTGCCGTCCCTGCACCTCGCGACCGCGAAACCCGCCCTGACCACGGTCTTCGGGGACTCCGCAACGGGGGCCGCCCTGGCGGTCCTGTCGGCCGTGCTGTTCACGGCGGCAGCGGGCGTGCTGTTCTGCGAACTGCGCCGCCGCAGCGGGAGTCTGCTCGCCCCCATGGGCCTGCACTGGGCCGTGAACGCACTGGGATACGTCGTCGGATATCTGCTGCGCTGACCGCGCGAACGGTGCGGGCGGCGGTGCGCCGAAGCGGTGGGGCGGTGTGGCGATGTGGCGGTGTGGCGGTGTGGCGCTCAGCCTTCCGGCCGCACGATGTCCTTCAGCCGGTCCAGATCCTCTTCCGTGAACCCGGACGGCCGCATGATGTCGTTCCAGCCGTCGACGTACGCCACCTTGTAGGTGTGGCCGTGACCGTCCGGGACACCCGTGGAGAACGGCAGATCGGCGGTGACCTGCCAGAAGGTCACGAAGGGAATCCACACCATCGCTTCGAGCACGTCGTCGCCGGGCGCCTCGCCGATCCAGTCGGGTTCGGAGAAGACCAGGTCGGGACTCCACCAGACGATCGGATCGGAGGGGTGCATCAGGTAGAGCACGCGCGTGCCGTCCCACGGCCGGTCCGCCGGGGGTGGGACGGTGGAGGGGTCGTCGGTGAACCGGACGGTCCGCCCCTCCTTGTAGACGGGCTCGATCTCGGGGCTTCCCGCATCGCGGTGATCGCTGAACCCGCGGAACAGGGTGTTGAAGTTCGGGGGGCCCGCGAACAGGGTCCCGGCCGTGCGGTTGCGCAGGTCGTACTCCCCGCTGAAGGCCGTCTCGCCGCCGAACGACCCCAGACTCTCGCCCGCCACGAACAGCCGCGGCCGTTGGTCCTGGGGCAGTTTGGACCAGGTGTCGTAGACCGCGTCGAAGAGCTCGCGCCCGGCCTCGCGGGCCTTGGACTGGTCGACGAGGTAGGACAGCCACGACGGCAGGTACGAGTACTGCATCGCCACGGTGGCCGAGTCGCCGTTGCCGAGGTACTCGAAGGACTCGACGGCGGCGGGATCGACCCAGCCGCTCCCCGTCGTGGTCATGACCAGGAGGTTCTCGCGCTCGAAGCCGCCCGCCCGCCGGAGGTCGGCGACGGCCCGCGCCGCCCGGGTCTCCGCGTCGTCGGCGGTCGCGAGCCCGGCGTAGGCCCGGACGGGCTCCAGTGCCGTGCGATGGGTGAACGCGCCGATGTCCCGGGCCGACGGTCCGCTGCCGGTGAAGGCCCGGCCTTCCCGGCCCAGCGAGTCCCAGGGCACGACGGAGCCCGGTCCGCCGGAGCGCAGGGCCGACGTCGGCTGGTGCACGCCCTCCGGTGTGTGCGTGTCGCGCAGCGAGAACGTCTCGTTGGCCGCGCTCACGAGGCCCTGCAACAGCACCCCGGTGAACACGGACCACGCGAGGCCCGCCACCAGCAGCCAGCCGACCACTTTCGTCGCCCGCTCGCCGATCCAGCGCCCGAGGAGACGGGTGGTCCAGCGATACAGGCGCCGGAGCCCCCGTCCTGCCATCAGAAGCAGCCAGAAGACGAGAGCGGCGACGAACGGGCAGGCGATGGTGGCGAGGACGTTGTAGTCGGTGACCTCCATCAGCCGGCGGATCTCGTGCTGCCAGTACTGACCGAGTCCGAACGAGAGGCCGAACAGCACGATCGCGCTGACGAGGAGGACGAGCCACGATCTGCGGGAGGGGCTTCGGGCGTCACGGTCGGCGAAGGCGCGCCACACGTACGCCGCGACCACGCCGAGCCCGTAGCCGATGGCCGCGCCGATGCCGCACACGATTCCTTGCAGCACGCCCCCGCGAGGCAGCAGCGAGGGAGTGAAGGACAGACAGGCGAGGGCGAGCGCACCCCAGCAGCCGGGCAGCGTGAGCCGGAACAGCCGGCGCCGCTTGCCGTCCGCGTCCGCGTCCGCGCCGTCGGGCCGGTCCACCCGGCGGTCGTTCTCGCGCGGTGTGGGTTCCTCCGACGGAGACAACGGCGGGTCGTGCGTCATGGCGGTCCTCCGGGGACAAGGATCCCAAGGCTCGGCCGACCGTGCCATTCCGAGCCGCGTCCCTGGAGGCCGTACGGCGCCGACGGCGGCGGTGGCCGGTACGGCCAC
>NZ_JBHTTQ010000110.1:5671-23938 GCF_042794475.1 Streptomyces sp. NPDC056527 | reverse complement strand
CAACCGGCCGGGCGCCCCTGTGTGTTCCGATCCAGGGGATCAGACCTTCGAGCGCGACGCCTTGTACTGCTGGGCCGCCACTGTGGCGACCTCGTCGAGCGTCGGCGACTTGCCGAGCATGGCACCGGCGGTGTCCATGACGTTGACCACGCCGTAGGTGCTGTAGTCGGACCAGATGCACGTGGGGATCTGGAACTCCTTGGGACCCTTCTCGACGGAGCCGTCACCGGACGGGTTCGAGAACTTGAGGAACTGGCACTTCATCAGTGCCCCTTCGAAGCCGGCGGGCGTCTTCTCCTCGGGGGACCCGACGGGCTCGAGCTTGAGGCCCTCCTCGTCGAGCTGCGTGTTCTCCTTCTTCGAGTAGTTGGCGAAGCCGCCGTCGATGGCCTTCTCCGGGTCGGCGATCTCACCCCATGTGCCGTTCAGGCTCATGCTCTTGGACTTCATCGGGTCGGAGGCGTCCCCGGCCTGGTACTCGGCCGCGACCATCTGAGGGTTCGTGACCCCGAGGCCCTTCGCGTTCTCCTTCTGCTTGTCCGTCATGGAGACCGGCTTGGGGCTGCCCTTCATCTTGTACTCACCGACCGTCGCGGCCGGGGTCACCTTGTAGCCCTTGGTGTCGTCGGCGACGGCGCCGTTGCCACCGCCACCGCCGAATACGAAGTACGCACCCACACCCAGCGCGGCGACCACGGCGACGCCGGCGATGATCAGGCCCGTCTTCTTGCCACCGCCCTGCGCCGGCGGCGGGGGCGGCATGTAGCCGCCGGGGGCCTGGCCGTAGGGGGGCTGCTGAGGAGGCTGGCCGTAGGGACCCGGCTGCTGGGGCTGGCCGTACGGCCCCGGCTGCTGCTGCGGGTATCCGTAGGGCTGCTGAGGCGGCACGCCCTGGGGTGCCTGCTGCGGGTACCCATAGCCGGGCTGCGGCGCTTGCGGCGGCTGGCCGTACGGACCGGGCTGGCCCGGCTGACCGTAAGGCCCGGGCTGCTGAGGCTGACCGCCGTACGGGCCCGGCTGGTTGTAGCTCATGGACAGGTTCCCCTCACAGGATGTTTATGCGTAGCGAACAACATCCTGGCGGAAGCCCGGCGCCGCAGGGGCGCCGGGGGGCACACCGTTACGGAACAAACGAGTTTCAGGACAACCGCGCCGCACCCCTAAACTGACCCCGTGACCGAGAACACTCAGCAGCAGCCAGCAGCCAACCCCGAACTGCCGACCCAGTACGCGCCGGCCGAAGTAGAGGGGAAGCTGTACGAGCGCTGGGTAGAGCGGGGCTACTTCGAAGCCGACGAGAACAGCGAGAAGTCGCCGTACACCATCGTCATCCCGCCGCCGAACGTCACCGGCTCGCTCCACCTGGGCCACGCCTTCGAGCACACGCTCATCGACGCCCTCACCCGCCGCAAGCGGATGCAGGGCTACGAGACGCTGTGGCAGCCGGGCATGGACCACGCCGGTATCGCGACCCAGAACGTCGTCGAGCGCGAGCTCGCCAAGGAGGGCAAGTCCCGCCACGACCTCGGCCGCGAGGCGTTCGTCGAGCGCGTCTGGCAGTGGAAGGCCGAGTCCGGTGGTCAGATCTCCGGCCAGATGAGGCGCCTCGGTGACGGCGTCGCCTGGTCCCGCGAGCGCTTCACCATGGACGAGGGTCTGTCCCAGGCCGTCCAGACCATCTTCAAGAAGCTCTACGACGACGAGCTGATCTACCGCGCCGAGCGCATCATCAACTGGTGCCCGCGCTGTCTGACGGCCATCTCCGACATCGAGGTCGAGTACCAGGACGACGACGGCGAGCTCGTCTCCATCCGGTACGGCGAGGGTGACGCGTCCATCGTCGTCGCCACCACCCGCGCCGAGACGATGCTCGGCGACACGGCCGTCGCCGTCCACCCGGACGACGAGCGCTACAAGCACCTGGTCGGCACCGAGATCGAGCTGCCGCTCACCGGCCGTCGCATCCCGGTCGTCGCCGACGAGCACGTCGACCCCGAGTTCGGCACCGGCGCCGTCAAGGTGACGCCGGCGCACGACCCGAACGACTTCGAGATCGGCCAGCGCCACGGCCTGCCGAACCTCGCCGTCATGGACGAGCGCGCGGTCATCACCGCCCACGGCCCCTTCCAGGGCCTGGACCGCCTGGAGGCCCGCTCCGCCATCGTCGCCGCGCTGCGCGCCGAGGGCCGGATCGTCGCCGAGAAGCGTCCGTACGTCCACTCCGTCGGCCACTGCTCGCGCTGCAAGACCACCATCGAGCCGCGCCTGTCGATGCAGTGGTGGGTCAAGGTCGGTCCGCTCGCCAAGGCCGCCGGTGACGCGGTCCGCGACGGCAAGGTCAAGATCCACCCGCAGGAGATGGAGAAGCGGTACTTCGACTGGGTCGACAACCTCCACGACTGGTGCATCTCGCGCCAGCTGTGGTGGGGTCACCGCATCCCCGTCTGGTACGGCCCGAACGGCGAGATCGTCTGCGTCGGACCGGACGAGCAGCCGCCGGCGGGCGAGGGCTGGCACCAGGACACGGACGTCCTGGACACCTGGTTCTCCTCCGGCCTGTGGCCGTTCTCCACGCTCGGCTGGCCGGAGCAGACCGACAGCCTCGCGAAGTTCTACCCGAACTCCGTCCTGGTCACCGGCTACGACATCCTCTTCTTCTGGGTCGCCCGGATGATGATGTTCGGCCTGTACGCGATGGACGGCACCCCGCCGTTCCACACCATCGTCCTGCACGGCATGGTCCGCGACCAGTTCGGCAAGAAGATGTCGAAGTCCTTCGGCAACGCGGTCAACCCGCTGGACTGGATGGACGAATACGGCTCCGACGCCGTCCGCTTCACCCTGGCCAACGGTGCCAACCCGGGTATCGACGTCCCGATCGGCGAGGACTGGGTCAAGGCCTCCCGGAACTTCGCCAACAAGATCTGGAACGCCACCCGCTTCGCGCTGATGAACGGCGCGACGGTCGAGGGCCCGCTGCCGGATCCGTCGGAGATGTCGGCGACGGACCGCTGGATCCTCTCGCGCCTCAACAAGACGGTCGCCGAGGTCGACGCGTTCTACGACGACTACCAGTTCGCGAAGCTCGCCGACGCGCTCTACCACTTCGCGTGGGACGAGGTCTTCGACTGGTACGTCGAGCTGTCGAAGACCACGTTCTTCGCGGGTGGCGAGGGCGCGAAGGTCTCCGGCCGGGTCCTCGGCGAGGTCCTGGACGTGATGCTGCGGCTGCTCCACCCGATCGTCCCGTTCGTCACGGAGACGCTCTGGACCACGCTCACCGGCAAGGAGTCGGTCGTCATCGCCGACTGGCCGAAGGACTCCGGCTTCCGTGACGACGCGGCCGAGCGGGAGATCGAGCTCGTCCAGCGGGTCGTCACCGAGGTCCGCCGGTTCCGCTCGGACCAGGGTCTGCAGCCCGGCCAGAAGGTTCCGGCCCGTCTGGACCTGGCCGGTACCGCGCTCGCCCCGCACGAGGCGGCCATCCGTCAGCTGCTGCGTCTCCAGCCGGAGGGCGAGGGCTTCTCGGCCACCGCCTCCCTGCCGGTCGCCGGGGCCACGGTCGCGCTCGACCTGTCCGGCACGATCGACGTGGCGGCGGAGCGCAAGCGCCTCGCCAAGGACCTCGCGGCCGCGGAGAAGGAGAAGGCGCAGGCCAACGGGAAGCTCGGCAACGAGGCGTTCCTGGCGAAGGCGCCGGACAACGTGGTCGAGAAGATCCGTACGCGGCTCGCCAAGGCGGACGAGGACATCGCCCGCATCCAGGCCCAGCTGGACCGCCTGCCGCAGGCGTAGGTGCTGGTGAGGGGCCCGGAACCGACTCGGTTCCGGGCCCTTCTCTTTTGTCCGGAGTGCGTGATATCACGCCACTTGTGACCTGGGTCATGGGCTCCGGGTCCGAGGACCTTGGATGATGGAGGGCATGTCCCGTCTCCCCACCCTGCCCGCGCTGCGCCGCCGCGTGGACCGGTGGGCCGGGTCACCGCACGCGCTCGACGTCATCGCCGCGGTCAGTGCCTTCGCCCTGATGTTCCTGGACGTGCCCGGACTCGCGCGGGCCGACAACTCGCTGACCGGAGTCACCGCGACCCTCGTCCTGGCGGCCGGCGCGGCCACGCTGGTGCTGCGGCGCCGGCTGCCCTGGATCCCGTATCTGGTGGCGCTCGCCCTCATGGGCTGGCTGCACGAGCTGACGATGATTCAGTTCGCGCTGTACTCGCTGGGCCGTTTCCGCGGCCGCAGGGTCGCCGTCGTCGCCACGGTGCTCTACGTGGGTGTGGCGTACGCGCTCTTCCAGATGCCCGGCTGGCCCGCCCGGCACGGCGAGACGCTCAGCGACCTCCTGAGCCTCGTCGTCCCCATCGGCGTGCTCGCGGCGGGCGTCGGCATCGCCGCGTACCGACAGGACCTGGTCCGGGCCCTGGAGTGCCAGCGCGCCGACGCCGCGGCGCGGCAGGCGGTGCAGGAGGAGCGCATCTCGGTCGGCAGGGACGTCCACGACCTGGTGGGCCGGGAGCTGACCGTGCTGGCAGTGCGGGCCGATGTGCTCGCCGTACGGGCCAGGGGCGAGGCGCATGTGAAGGACTTCGAGGAGCTCGCGGACACCGCGCGGCGCGCCCACCACATGCTCAACGAGACGATCGTGCGCCGGGCCGACCACGGCACCGCCACGCCCGGCCTCGACGGGCTCTGCGAGCTCGCGGAGGAGAGCGAGCGGATGGGCAGCCCGGTCGAGCTCACGGTGGCCGAGGAGGCGAAGGCGCTCTCCCCGCTGCGGCAGACGGCCGTCCACCGGGTCGTCCAGGAGTGTCTGACGAACGCGGCCAAGCACGCGCCCGGCCTGCCGGTGGCCGTGACGATCTCGGTGACCGGCCCCGATCTGCGCATCGAGGTCCGCAACCCGCTCCCCACGACCCCGCCGGATCGCGCCCCGGTCTCGACGGGCACGGGGCTGTTCTCCATGGGGGAGCGCGTCACCAGCATGGGCGGCGGTCTCTCGGCGGGGCCGGACGGCGACACGTATGCGGTGACCGCGCTGTTGCCCACGGGCTTCGGGGTGCGCTGAACGGCGTCGGCGCGGGCCCGAGCGGGTCGGGAAAGTCCCGAAAGGGGTGCGTCCACCGTCCTGTCGGTCCCCCTCCGTAGACTGGGCCCGTGAGTGAGCCCCGCGACCAGTTCGACGCGTCCGACCCGTCCGACCCGTTCGACGAGATCGTCGACACAGAGACCAACAGGGACCCCGACCTGGCGGTGATCGAGGCCGGCAGCCGCACGCTGCGCGCGCAGGCCGGCCCGCCCCAGGGCGACCCCGTGCCCGCCAGGCCCGCCGACCCCGAGGTGGACAGTGCGCTGCGCGAGGTCGAGACCGAGCTGGCGACCCGGTGGGGCGAGACCAAGCTGGAGCCCTCGGTGACGCGGATCGCGGCGCTGATGGACGTGCTCGGCGAGCCCCAGCGCGCGTACCCCTCGATCCACATCACGGGCACGAACGGCAAGACGTCCACGGCCCGCATCGTCGAGGCCCTGCTGACCGCCTTCGACCTGCGCACCGGGCGGTACACCTCGCCGCACGTGCAGACGATCACCGAGCGGATCAGCCTTGACGGCGCCCCGATCTCCGCCGAGGGCTTCATCGAGACGTACCAGGACATCAAGCCGTACGTGGAGCTGGTGGACGCCCGCGAGGAGTTCCGGCTCTCCTTCTTCGAGGTCCTCACCGGAATGGCGTACGCGGCGTTCGCCGACGCCCCGGTGGACGTGGCGGTCGTCGAGGTCGGCATGGGCGGCACCTGGGACGCGACCAACGTCATCGACGCCTCGGTCGCCGTCGTCACCCCGATCGACCTCGACCACACCGACCGTCTCGGGGAGACGCCCGGCGAGATCGCCGGCGAGAAGTCCGGGATCATCAAGCAGGGCGCGACGGTGATCCTGGCCCAGCAGCCGGTGGACGCCGCCCAGGTCATGCTGAAGAAGGCCGTCGAGGTCGACGCGACGGTGGCCCGCGAGGGCATGGAGTTCGGTGTCGTCTCCCGCGAGATCGCGGTCGGTGGGCAGCTGCTGACCCTGCGCGGGCTCGGCGGCGAGTACGAAGAGGTCTTCCTGCCGCTGTACGGCGCGCACCAGGCGCACAACGCGGCGGTCGCCCTCGCGGCGGTCGAGGCGTTCTTCGGCATCGGCGCGGAGCACGCCCGGACCCTGGACCTCGACACGGTCCGGCGCGCCTTCGCCTCGGTGGCCTCCCCGGGCCGCCTCGAGGTCGTCCGCAGCTCCCCGACGGTGATCCTGGACGCCGCGCACAACCCGCACGGCGCGCGGGCGACGGCCGACGGCATCAGCGAGTCGTTCGGCTTCTCGCGGCTCATCGGCGTGGTCTCCACCAGCTCCGACAAGGACGCCAAGGGTCTGCTCGAAGCCTTCGAGCCGATCTTCGCGGAGATCGTCGTCACGGCGAACTCCAGCCCCCGCGCCACGGACGTGGACACGCTCGCTGCGATCGCCGTGGAGGTCTTCGGCGAGGACCGGGTGGTCGTGGAGCCGCGGTTGGACGACGCCATCGAGGCGGCGATCACCCTCGCGGAGGAAGAGGACGAGTACGCGGGAGCGGGCGTCCTGGTGACAGGTTCGATCTTCACGGTCGGGGATGCCCGGCTGCTCCTCGGAAGGCGCTGAATCCGATGCGTACGCTCTGTGCCTCGACGCTGATCGGCGAGTTCTTCGTGATCGGGTTCGCCGGGCTCGTCGCCATGAAGGACGCGAGCCTGTCGATGTCCACGGTCTGGTGGGTCTGCGGCATCGCGATGCTGGTGTCGGTGCTGCTCTGCGGGATGATCACCCGCCCGGGCGGGCTCCAGCTCGGCTGGGTGCTGCAGATCGCGCTCGTCGCGAGCGGTTTCGTGGTGCCGGTGATGTTCTTCCTGGGCGCGACCTTCGCGGTGCTGTGGTGGGCCTCGATCCACTACGGTCGCAAGATCGACGAGGCGAAGGCCCGCTGGGCCGCGCAGGCCGAGGCGGAGACGGCGTAGCACCTCCCGAGAGCGGGATGGCCCACTCCCGGACGGGTCGGCACTCAGGAGGCGGAGGAGTCCCCTCCTGAGGCTGACGCTGCGTAATCGGCGGCCGTGGGGGCCCTGTAGCCTCTGAGTCCCGCACACCGCATTGAAGGAGTCTCTACCGTGAGCCAGCGCACGCTCGTCCTGCTCAAGCCCGACGCCGTCCGCCGTGGCCTGATCGGCGAGATCATCGGCCGTATCGAGCGCAAGGCGGGCTGGACCATCTCCGCGCTCGAACTGCGTGAGCTGAGCCAGGACACGCTGGAGCAGCACTACGGCGAGCACAAGGGCAAGCCCTTCTACGAGCCGCTCATGGGCTTCATGCAGTCCGGCCCGGTCGTCGCCCTGGTCGTCGAGGGCGAGCGCGTCATCGAGGGACTGCGGACCCTCGCCGGCCCGACCGACCCCATCGCCGCCGCCCCCGGCTCCATTCGTGGGGACTTCGGCACCATTGTCCGGGAGAACCTCATCCACGCCTCGGACTCCGAGGAGTCCGCCATTCGGGAGATGAAGCTTTTCTTCCCCGGTCTGGCGTGACCCGGGGCTGACCGGGTGTCAGCCATCCACCGCAACAACCTGGGGCGACCGAAGGAATTTCGGTCGCCCCCGGGCATATGAACGGTTGGGCCGGGAACGCATCGCAGCGTCCTACCGTCACCTATACAGAGGTGGACCACCGCGCGGTATCCGGGTGGGCGGCACTACGATGGAAAACTCCACGCCGCAGCACCCGAAAAACCCACCACCTCGCCGACCTGAGAAGCCGTCAACGCTCCAATTGGGAAGGCCCGACGCATCCTCATGGGAAACAAGGGGAACTCAATGTCGTTCATCGGCCGTGACATGGCTGTCGACCTCGGGACCGCCAACACGCTGGTGTACGTCAGGGGTCGAGGCATCGTTCTGAACGAGCCGTCCGTCGTCGCGATCAACACCAACACCGGCGGAATCCTGGCGGTCGGTGCCGAGGCGAAGAAGATGATCGGCCGGACGCCCGGCAACATCGTCGCCGTCCGGCCCCTGAAGGACGGTGTGATCGCCGACTTCGAGATCACCGAGCGTATGCTCCGCTACTTCATCCTCAAGATCCACAAGCGCCGTTACCTGGCTCGCCCCCGGGTCGTCGTGTGTGTGCCCTCCGGTATCACCGGAGTGGAGCGCCGCGCCGTCATCGAGGCGTCCACCCAGGCCGGTGCCCGACAGGTGCACATCATCGAGGAGCCGATGGCCGCGGCCATCGGCTCGGGCCTCCCGGTGCACGAGGCGACCGGCAACATGGTCGTCGACATCGGCGGTGGCACCACCGAGGTCGCCGTGATCTCACTGGGCGGAATCGTCACAGCACAGTCGATCCGGGTGGCCGGCGACGAGCTCGACAACGCGATCATCCAGCACATCAAGAAGGAGTACTCGCTCCTCCTCGGTGAGCGCACCGCCGAGCAGATCAAGATCACCATCGGCTCGGCGTACGACCTCGACAAGGACGAGCACACCGAGATCCGCGGCCGCGACCTCGTCTCCGGTCTGCCCAAGACCGTGGTCATCTCGGCCGCCGAGGTCCGCAAGGCCATCGAGGAGCCGGTCAACGCCATCGTCGACGCCGTGAAGACGACGCTCGACAAGTGCCCGCCCGAGCTCTCCGGTGACGTGATGGACCGCGGCATCGTTCTCACGGGTGGTGGCGCCCTGCTGCGCGGCCTGGACGAGCGGCTGCGCCGCGAGACCGGGATGCCGATCCACATCGCCGAGGACCCGCTGGACTCGGTGGCGCTCGGTTCCGGCAAGTGCGTGGAGGAGTTCGAGGCGCTCCAGCAGGTTCTGGACGCCCAGCCCCGCCGATAACGGATCGGCGACGATCGTCGAGGATCGGCTGTGCGGGTGGCAAGACCCCCCGTACGGCCGATCGTTGATATAACGGCAAAACCGGCATAACGGCAAGATCCGAACGAACCGCACGGAACAATCGAACCAAGAGGAAAGGCACGGCCGCCGCACGTGAGGGACACACGAGAGAGCCGGCTGCTCCTGGTGCTGCTGATCGCCATCGCGTTCGCATTGATCACGGTGGACATCCGCGGCGGCGAGGAGTCACCGGTCGACGGCGCCCGGCAGGCAGCCGCCGCGGTCTTCGGACCGGTCGAGAACGGGGTCGCGTCAGCCGTCGACCCCATCGGCAACGCCATAGGAGCCGTACGCGACTCCGGCGAGCGGCACGACCGGATCGCCGCCCTGGAGCGCGAGAACGCGGCCCTCAAGGCGAAGCTCGGCAGCGACGACCGCAACCGCAGCCGCGTCCGTGAGCTCGACACCCTCCTCAAGACGGCAGGAGCGGGGCAGTACGGCATCAAAGGCGCCGAGGTCATCGCCATAGGAGCGGCCCAGGGCTTCTCCTGGACCGTCACCATCGACGCCGGCGCCAACGACGGCATCGAGCGGGACATGACCGTGCTCAACGGCTCCGGTCTCGTCGGACGCGTCACCACGGTCGGCCCGTCCACCTCGACCGTCCTCCTCGCCAACGACCCCGACTTCACCGTCGGTACCCGCATGGAGAACTCGGACGAGCTCGGCTTCGCCACCGGCCAGGGCAACGGCCCGCTCCTCGTCCAGCTCCTCAACGGCAAGGCGAAGGTGAAGCCCGGGGACCGGCTCGTCACCTTCGGCTCGCAGGCCGACAAGCCCTTCGTGCCCGGCGTGCCGGTCGGTGAGATCGTCCGCGTCGACCCGCTGGGCGGCGGCCTGACCCGCAACGTCTACGTCCGCCCGTACGTCGGCTTCTCCAAGCTCGACATCGTCGGCGTCGTCGTCCAGGCCCCGCGGACCAACCCGCGCGACATGGTCCTGCCGCCCAAGCCCAAGCCCGCCCCGACCGTCACCGTCACGGTCACGCCGCCGCCACCGGAGGGGGAGCGGCAGGCCGGTCAGCAGCAGCCGGGGCAGAAGCCCGAGAACGAGCAGCAGGGGGACCAGACGTGAAGCTCAACCGGATCCTGCTCTCCAGCACCCTCGTGGTCGTCGCCCTGGTCGTCCAGGTCTCCGTCCTCGCCCGCCTCCAGCTCCCCGGCGCGGTGCCCGACCTCGTGCTGCTGACCGTCCTCGGCCTCGCGCTCGTGTACGGGCCGGTCAGCGGCTCCCTCATCGGCTTCGGGGCCGGGCTCCTCTCCGACCTCGCCCCACCCGCCGACCACGCCGCGGGCCGCTACGCCCTGGTCCTCTGCGTCATCGGCTACCTCGCCGGACTCGCCCGCCCCGACAACGGCAAGCTGAAGTCCGCCACCGGCCCGATGGCCGTGGTCGTCGCCGCGGCGCTCGGCTCCACCCTGCTGTACGCGGGGGTCGGCGCCCTCGTCGGCGACACCGCCGCCCGCCATGTCGGCCTCGGCTACCTGCTGTTGACCGCGGCGATCTACGACCTCCTCCTCGCGCCCTTCACGGTGCCGCTGATCATGGCCCTGGCCCGGCGCGCGGAGAACGACCCGCTCGCCGACACCTCGGGGGGCGCGACCGACGTCGCCTCCGGCTGGCTCAGCTCGGGCACGGGCCTCCAGATCGGCACCCAGCGCGGTGGCCTGCGCGTCAAGGCCGCCCGTACGAGAGCGGCACGCGCCGGACGCATCAAGGGAGTCAAGCGACTGTGACCGAGGGGGCACCGGCAGCATGAGCAACATCCCGGAGACCGGACGGACTCCCAGGGTCCAGACCCGGCTCGTCATCATCCAGATCCTCGTCTTCTCCCTCCTGCTCACTCTCGGCGGACGCCTCTGGTACCTCCAGATCCGCAACGGCAAGGAGTACACCGACGAGGCGAAGAGCAACCACGTCCAGCGGGTCGTCCAGCCCGCCGTCCGCGGCTCCATCCTCGACGCCCGCGGCGTCCCGCTCGCCGACAACGAGACCCGGCTCGTGGTCTCCGCGTCCCGCACCGAGCTGATGAAGATGAAGGACGACGGCAAGGCCGTCCTCACCCGCCTCGCCGGTGTCCTGGGCATGAAGCCCAAGGACGTCATGGACAAGGTCCGGCTCTGCGACTCCAAGACGCCGCAGCCGTGCTGGAACGGTTCCCCCTACCAGCCGATCCCGATCACCGACGAGGCCACCACGCAGCAGGCGCTGCGGATCCGGGAGAGCACCGAGGACTTCCCCGGCATCACCGCCGAACTCGCCGCCGTACGCCGCTACACGGCGCCCGGCAAAGCCCGCACCGCGCAGGTGCTCGGCTACCTCTCGCCGGTCACCGACGAGGAGATCCAGAAGGCCAAGGACACCGACTCGCCGTATCTGCGCTCCGACCAGGTCGGCCGCTCCGGCATCGAACGCACCTACGACAAGGAGCTGCGCGGCAAGGCCGGCGTCACGTCGTACGAGGTCGACAAGATCGGCCGGGTCATGGGGCAGACCCAGTCCGAGCCGGGCGTGCCCGGCTCCACCCTGGTCACCAGCATCGACGCCCGCGTCCAGTCGGTCGCCGAGTACGAGCTCCACCAGGCGATGAAGCTGGTCCGGGGCGAGACCGACAAGATCACCGGCCGTAAGTACGAGGCCGACGCGGGCGCCGTCGTCGTCATGGAGTCCAAGACGGGCCGCGTCGTCGCGATGGCGTCCCAGCCCGACTACGACCCGAACGCCTGGGTCGGCGGTATCTCCGGCAAGGACTACGCCCAGCTCACCAGCAAGGACTCCAACTACCCGCTGCTCAACCGGGCCATCCAGGGACAGGCGCCCGCGGGCTCCGTCTTCAAGGTGGTGTCGGCGAGCGCGGCCGTACGGGCCGGCTACGACTTCAACGACAAGTACCTCTGCAGCAGCTCCTACAGCATGGGCAACCGGAGCTTCGCGAACTTCGAGTCGCAGGGGCACGGCCCCATCACCCTCGGCGACGCACTCAAGTACTCCTGCAACACGGTCTTCTACCGTCTCGGCCACCAGGAGTGGAGCCGCGACGGCGGCCTCAACCCCAAGAAGGACGCCCACGACTGGTTCTACCGGACCGCTCGCGACTACGGTTTCGGCTCCGAGACCGGCATCGACGTGCCGAACGAGGTCAAGGGCCGTATCCCGGACCGCCAGTGGAAGCAGAAGTTCTGGGAGGCCAACAAGGACGCCTGGTGCAAGCAGGGCAAGAAGGGGGGCACCTATGTCGAGCAGATCGCCTATGAGAGCTGCCTCGAGGGCAACCAGCTGAAGGCCTACGACAGCATCAACTTCTCCATCGGTCAGGGTGACGTCCTCATCACGCCCGTCCAGCTGGCCACCGCCTACGCGGCGATCAGCAACGGCGGCACCCTCTACAACCCGACCATCGGCAAGGCCGTGATCAGCCCCGACGGCAAGCAGATCCAGGAGATCAAGCCGCAGGCCCACGGCAAGCTGCCGGTCGACGCCCAGACCATCTCCGACCTCGACAAGGGCCTGCGCTCCGTCGTCGAGCCCGGCGGCACCGCCGCCTGGCGGTTCGGCGGCTGGCCCCAGGACAAGATCCCGATGCGGGCCAAGACCGGTACCGCCCAGGTCTACGGCAAGCAGACCACCTCCTGGTTCGCCACGTACACCGACGACTACACGATCGTCATGACGATCTCCCAGGGTGGTACGGGCTCCGGCGCCTCCGGACCCGCGGTGCGCAACATCTACGACGCCCTCTACGGCCTCGACGACGAAGGCAACCAGGACCTCAGGCGCGCCCTGCTGCCCCAGCCGCAGAAGTCGCTGCCGAAGGTCCAGGCCGACGGCTCCATCGACGCGCCGGAGATCAAGCCGTACGACCCCAAGTCGCAGCTCGTCGACGCGGCCAAACCGGCCGGCGGGCAAGAGCCACTCGCGGGGCCGCTGCCCAGCAGGACGGGAGACTGATCCGATGACCGCACCCCACGGTTTCTCCGTCTCCCGCTACGCCCCCGAACGCGGTCCGATCGCCAAGCTCACCGCGCGCGACTCGTTGGTGCGGCGGCTGGACTGGCCGATCCTCCTGTCCAGCCTCGCGCTGTCGTTCCTCGGCTCTCTGCTCGTCTGGTCCGCCACGCGCGGCCGTACCGAGCTGAACCAGGGCGACCCGTACTACTTCCTGTTCCGGCACGCCCTGAACACCGGGATCGGGCTCGCCCTGATGATCGGCACCGTCTGGCTCGGCCACCGCACCCTGCGCGGCGCGGTGCCGATCCTCTACGGCATCTCGATACTGCTGATCCTCGCCGTCCTCACCCCGCTCGGCGCCACCATCAACGGCGCCCACGCGTGGATCGTGATCGGCGGCGGTTTCTCGCTCCAGCCCAGCGAGTTCGTGAAGATCACGATCATCCTGATCATGGCGGTGCTGCTGGCGGCCAAGGTCGACGCCGGCGACCAGGTCCACCCCGACCACCGGACCGTCGCCAAGGCCCTGGGTCTCGCCGCGCTGCCCATGGGGATCGTCATGCTGATGCCGGACCTCGGCTCGGTGATGGTCATGGCGGTGATCGTCCTCGGCGTGCTCCTCGCCTCCGGCGCCTCCAACCGCTGGGTCCTCGGCCTCATCGGCGCCGGTGTGGCGGGCGCGGTCGCGGTCACGGCCCTCGGCCTGCTCGACGAGTACCAGATCAACCGCTTCGCCGCCTTCGCCAACCCCGAACTCGACCCGGCGGGCGTCGGCTACAACACCAACCAGGCGCGCATCGCGATCGGTTCCGGCGGCCTGTACGGCGCGGGACTCTTCAACGGCCACCAGACCAGCGGCCAGTTCGTGCCCGAACAGCAGACCGACTTCATCTTCAGCGTCGCCGGCGAGGAGCTCGGCTTCCTCGGCGGCGGACTGATCATCGCGTTGATCGGCGTCATCCTCTGGCGCGCCTGCCGGATCGCACGCGAGACGACCGAGCTGTACGGCACGATCGTCGCCGCCGGCATCATCGCCTGGTTCGCCTTCCAGGCCTTCGAGAACATCGGCATGGCCCTCGGCATCATGCCCGTGGCGGGCCTCCCGCTCCCGTTCGTCTCCTACGGAGGCTCGTCGATGTTCGCCGTGTGGGTGGCGATCGGACTGCTCCAGTCGATCCGCGTACAGAGGCCGATAACCGCTTAGGCTCAAGAGGGTCTGCCCTTCCGTTCACTTCACGTCTAGATTCGATTCATGGCGGAGACGAAGCGCGAGATCGAGCGGAAGTACGAAGCCACCGAGAAGGCCGGGCTCCCGGACCTCACCAAGGCCCGGGGAGTCTCGGCCGTCCTCGACCGGGGCGTCGCCGAACTCGACGCCGTCTACTACGACACGGCCGATCTGCGGCTGGCCGCCGACTCCCTCACCCTGCGCCGCCGCACGGGCGGGGAGGACGCGGGCTGGCACCTCAAGTTCCCCGTCGCGTCCGGGATCCGCGACGAGATCAGAGCCCCGCTCGCCGACACCCTCCCGACGCCCCTCGCCCGGCTCCTGCGCTCCCGCATCCGCGACGAGGACGTCGTCCCCGTCGTCCGCCTCCGCTCCTCCCGGGAGATCCGCCATCTCGTCGACGACGAGGGGACCCTGGTCGCGGAGGTGTCCGTCGACACGGTCCACGCCGAGCGCCTGACCGAATCCGGCGGAGAGACCTCCTGGACGGAGATCGAGGTCGAACTGGCGGACGGCGCGGACCCCACCCTCCTCGACGCCGTCGAGAAGCGCCTGAACAAGGCGGGCGTACGGCCGTCGGCGTCGGCCTCGAAGCTCGCCAGAGCCCTCGCGGAGACGACGGACCCCGACAGTGCCTCGGCCGACGGCACCCGAGAGGCGGTCTTCCGGCCGGGGGAGGACACCGCGGGCGGCCGCGTCCTCGCCTTCGTGGAGGAGCAGATCGACGCCATCATCGCCCTCGACCCCGCCGTCCGCCGGGACCTGCCCGACTCCGTCCACCAGATGCGGGTCGCCACCCGCCGCCTCCGCAGCGCCTTCAAGACGTACCGCAAAGTGCTCGACCGCACCGTCACCGACCCCATCGGCGAGGAGCTGAAATGGCTCGCCGGGGAACTCGGCGTCGCCCGCGACCAGGAAGTGCTCCTCGACCGCCTGCGCGGCCGGATCGAGGAAGTGCCCCGCACCCTTCTCCTCGGCCCCGTCCGCTCCCGGCTCCGCATCTGGAACGCCGCACACGGCGGCGGCGCCCGGCGCACCGCACTCGCCGCCCTCGACTCCGCGCGCCACCTCGCGCTCCTGTCCACCCTCGACGCCCTGCTCGCCGACCCGCCCTTGCTGAAGGGCGCCACGAAGGACGCGCCCCCGGTCCTCGCCAAGGCCGTCCTGAAGGACTACGACCGGCTCGCCGGCCGGGTCGACCGCGCTCTCGCCCTGCCCGCGGGCCACGACCGCGACCTCGCCATGCACGAGGCCCGCAAGGCCGCCAAGCGCGCCCGCTACGCCGCGGAGGCCGCCACCCCGACCCTCGGCAAGCCGGCCAAGCGTTTCGCCAAGCGCATGAAGTCCGTCCAGAGCGTCCTCGGCGATCACCAGGACAGCGTCGTCGCCCGCGAGGCCCTGCGCACCCTCGCCATCCAGGCCCACGCCGCGGGCGAGTCCGCCTTCACCTGGGGACTCCTCTACGGCCAGGAAGAAGCGGCCGGCGCCGACCGCGAACGCGAGTTCCCGCAGGTCTGGAAGCGGGCCTCGGCCCCGAAACCGAGGGCGGCACTGACCCACTGAGCACCGGGTACGCTTGAGAGTCGCCCCCTGCCAGCTCACGAAGGTTCGAGATGTCTGCTGCCGAGTCTGTCTTCCCGCAGCTCGAAGCTCTGCTCCCGCACGTGCAGAAGCCGATTCAGTACGTCGGTGGAGAGCTGAACTCCACGGTCAAGCCGTGGGAGTCCGCCGACGTCCGCTGGGCGCTCATGTACCCGGACGCGTACGAGGTCGGTCTGCCCAACCAGGGCGTCATGATCCTCTACGAGGTACTGAACGAGCGGGAGGGCGTCCTCGCCGAGCGCACCTACAGCGTGTGGCCGGACCTCGAGGAGCTGATGCGCGAGCACCGCGTCCCGCAGTTCACCGTGGACAGCCACCGCCCCGTCGGCGCCTTCGACGTCTTCGGCCTGAGCTTCTCCACCGAGCTCGGCTACACCAACATGCTCACGGCCCTCGACCTGGCGGGCATCCCGCTGGAGTCGAAGGACCGCACCGTCGACCACCCGATCGTGCTCGCCGGCGGCCACGCCGCCTTCAACCCCGAGCCGATCGCGGACTTCATCGACGCGGCGATCATCGGCGACGGCGAGCAGGCCGTCCTCGACATGACCGAGATCATCCGTGCCTGGAAGGCCGAGGGCCGCCCCGGCGGCCGCGAGGAGGTCCTCCTCCGGCTCGCCAAGACCGGCTCGGTCTACATCCCGGGCTTCTACGACGTCGAGTACCTGCCCGACGGCCGGATCGCCCGCGTCGTGCCCAACCGCTCCGGCGTGCCGTGGCGCGTGTCCAAGCACACCGTCATGGACCTCGACGAGTGGCCCTACCCGAAGCAGCCGCTGGTCCCGCTCGCCGAGACGGTCCACGAGCGGATGTCCGTCGAGATCTTCCGCGGCTGCACCCGCGGCTGCCGCTTCTGCCAGGCCGGCATGATCACGCGCCCCGTGCGGGAGCGAAGCATCACCGGCATCGGCGAGATGGTCGAGAAGGGCCTCAAGGCGACGGGCTTCGAGGAGGTCGGCCTCCTCTCGCTCTCCTCCGCGGACCACACCGAGATCGGCGACATCGCCAAGGGCCTCGCCGACCGGTACACCGAGGACAAGATCGGCCTCTCCCTCCCCTCGACCCGCGTCGACGCGTTCAACGTCGACCTGGCCAACGAGCTGACGAGGAACGGCCGTCGCTCCGGTCTCACCTTCGCCCCCGAGGGCGGCTCCGAGCGGATGCGCAAGGTCATCAACAAGATGGTCTCGGAGGAGGACCTGATCCGGACCGTCTCCACCGCGTACGGCAACGGCTGGCGCCAGGTGAAGCTGTACTTCATGTGCGGCCTGCCGACCGAGACGGACGAGGACGTCCTCCAGATCGGCGACATGGCGGTCAAGGTCATCGCCGAGGGCCGCAAGGTCTCCGGCCAGAACGACATCCGCTGCACGGTCTCCATCGGCGGTTTCGTCCCGAAGCCCCACACCCCCTTCCAGTGGGCCCCGCAGCTCTCGGCGGAGGAGACGGACGCGCGCCTGGCGAAGCTCCGTGACAAGATCCGCGGCGACAAGAAGTACGGCCGCTCGATCGGTTTCCGCTACCACGACGGCAAGCCCGGCATCGTCGAGGGCCTGCTCTCGCGTGGCGACCGGCGGATCGGCGCCGTCATCCGCGCGGTGTACGAGGACGGCGGCCGCTTCGACGGCTGGCGCGAGCACTTCTCGTACGACCGCTGGATGCAGTGCGCCGACAAGACGCTGCCGGCCATGGGCGTCGACGTCGACTGGTACACGACCCGTGAGCGCACCTACGAGGAGGTCCTGCCCTGGGACCACCTGGACTCCGGTCTGGACAAGGACTGGCTCTGGGAGGACTGGCAGGACGCGCTGGACGAGACCGAGGTCGACGACTGCCGCTGGACGCCGTGCTTCGACTGCGGTGTGTGCCCGGCGATGCAGACCGAGATCCAGGTCGGTCCGACGGGCAAGAAGCTGCTGCCGCTGAGCGTGGTCAAGTAGCCCGTTCCGGTAACACTCCGGCGACGGCCCGGTGCGAGGGGAAACCCTCCGCCGGGCCGTCGCGTCATTTCCGGCATGAGCATGGAGAAGGCACAGCCCGGGGGAGAGCCGGAAGGCTGTCTGACGGCGTTCATCAGGATTCCGGTTCGGATCGTGGTGCTGGTGGTCGTCGTTCCCGTCCGGCTGGTGTGGGACGTCCTCGTCGTCTGTGGGCGCGCCGTCGAGCTGCGGGTGCTGCGCCCGGTCGGGCGGGCGCTCGGCTGGATGTTCCGGACGCTGGTGGCGAAGCCGGCGGTCTGGCTGGGCATGGCGCTGTTCGTCTGGCCGTGGGTGGGGCTGTGGCGTTACGTGCTCGTGCCGGTCGCCCGGTACGGGCTCGTGCTTCCGGCCGGGTGGCTCTACCGGGCGGTCCTCACCCCGGCCGGGCACGGCCTCGCGTGGTTCTTCGCCACGGTGGGCCGTGGGCTCGCGTGGTTCTTCGCCCGGCTGGGGGAGGGCCTCGCCGTCGTCGGCCGCTGGGTGGGCATGGCGCTGTTCGTATGGCCGTGGGTGGGGCTGTGGCGTTACGTGCTCGTGCCGGTCGCCCGGTACGGGA
>NZ_JBHTTQ010000110.1:0-5572 GCF_042794475.1 Streptomyces sp. NPDC056527 | reverse complement strand
TGGCCGTGGGTGGGGCTGTGGCGTTACGTGCTCGTGCCGGTCGCCCGGTACGGGATCGGGGTCCCCGCGGCTTGGGCGTACCGGTGGATCCTCGCCCCGCTCGGCACCGCGCTGTGGCGCTACGTCGTCGTCCCGGTGGCCCGGTACGGGATCGCGATGCCCGTCGCTTGGCTCTACCGGGCCGTCCTCACCCCGCTCGGCCACGGGCTGACGTGGCTCTTCACCGGCCTCGGCCACGCTTTGGTGTTTCTCGCCAAGGCACTTTTCGTCTGGCCCTGGGTCGCCCTGTGGCGGTACGGGATCGTCCTGCCCCTCGGATGGCTCTGGCGCCGGGTCCTCGCGCCCCTCGGGCGGGAGATCGCGGACGCCTTCCGGGTCTGCTGGCGGATCGCGGGGTTCATCTCCCGGGCCGTCGGCCGGGCACTCAAGTGGGTGGTCCGGAATCTCCTCGGCCGGCCCGTGACCTGGATCTACCGCGCCGTCTGCACCCCCGTCGGCCACTGGGTCCGCGACCAGGTGTGGGCGCCCGCCAAGCGGGCGGCCGTCGAAGCCGGGCGGGCCGCCCGGGACGCGCTCCGCTCGGCACGCGCGACCGTGCGGCAGGCCCGCCGCGACGCCTGGCGCGCCCTGGTCGGCGGAGCCCGGGTGACCGAGCCTGGGGAACCGGTGGTGGCCCCTGCGCGTACTCTGGGTAGTACAACAACCGCCTCCGGCGCGGCGCCCGCACCCGAGATCTCCCTGCGAAAGCAGGGGTGAGCCGGTCGGGCCCCCCAGAGGCCACCCGCATTTCGTGGGCGGCGCGCCACCGCGCCCGCCCCGCACCGAGGAGAAGAACCACTGGGCAAGCGACAGCCCGAAGGCCCGCCGCCCGCACCGGCGGTGCAGCGCATCCGACTGCGCTACACCAAGCGCGGCCGCCTCCGGTTCACCAGCCACCGTGACTTCCAGCGCGCCTTCGAGCGTGCGCTGCGCCGAGCCGAGGTGCCCATGGCGTACTCGGCCGGCTTCACCCCGCACCCCAAGGTGTCGTACGCCAACGCCGCCCCCACGGGTACGGGCTCCGAGGCAGAGTTCCTGGAGATCGCGCTCACCGAGGCGCGGGATCCGGAGATCCTGCGCGTCCTGCTCGACGAGTCGCTCCCGGACGGCCTCGACATCACCGATGCCGTCGAGGCCCGTACCTCGGGACTCGCCGACCGGCTCACCGCCTCCGTGTGGGAGCTGCGGCTCGAAGGGGTCGCCTTGGAGGACGCCGAGAAGGCCGTGTCGGCCTTTCTCGCGGCCGACGCCGTCGAGGTGCAGCGCAAGACCAAGAACGGCATCCGCACCTTCGACGCCCGCTCGGCCGTCGTCGACCTCGTCGCCGATCGTCCCGAGCCCGCCGCAGGCGGCGGCTCCACCGGAGCGGCCGGCGCCGCGCAGCTTGCTGTGTCCTCGGACAATGCCTGTGCGATACTGCGGCTGGTTGTTCGGCACGTGACACCTGCCGTACGACCCGACGACGTCCTGTCCGGTCTCCGAGCTGTGGCCGACCTGGCGCCGCCGGTCCCCGCAGCGGTGACCAGGCTGGCGCAGGGGCTCTTCGACGAGGAGTCCGGCACGGTGACCGACCCGCTCGCGCCCGACCGCGAGGCAGTCACGGCCGCTTCACCCACGGCCGCCGCGACCGCCTCAGCGACGGCGCCGGGTGCAGGTTCCGCGTAGGGAGCGGTCGTTGTAGCGCAGCCCTGGCACTCGGGAGCCACCTGGGTCGGGCAGCGCACTGACCAGGAGACTTTCGCCAGGCCGTACGTACAACGCGTACGGAACCGGCGAGCCAGACATCAGCTCCCGTGCGGCGCCCGCGCCCCGGACGGCGGCACCGCGCATCGTGCGTGATCGTGCCGCCGGACCGGAACAAGGCGCGGCGCCCGGGAGCGTGACGGGAGAACCGCCCGCATGCTCGAGCCGAACGAAGAGAACAACAACGCACCTGGTGACAAGCTGCCGCCGCGCCGTAGGCGCCGCGCCGCTTCCCGCCCCGCCGGTCCGCCGGTGACGGCGGAGGTCACCGAGAACGCGGCCGAGGTCGTCGTGGAGACGCCCGCCGCCACTCCGGAGCCCACGGAGGAGCCGGCCGCCCCCGCGCGTCCCCGCCGTCGTGCGACCCGCAAGGCCACGTCCGCGGAGCCCGTGGTCGAGGCCGCTGCTGAGGCCGCCCCGGCCGAGGCTCCCGTCGAGGAGCCGGCCGCCCCCGCTCGTACGCGTCGCCGTGCGACCCGTAAGGCCACCTCCCCGGAGCCGGTCGCCGAGACGGAGACCGCCGCCGCTGCCGAGGTCGCGCCCGTGGTCGAGGAGGCTCCGGTCGAGGAGCCGGCGGCGCCCGCTCGTACGCGTCGCCGTGCGACCCGTAAGGCCACCTCCCCGGAGCCGGTCGCCGAGACGGCCGGCGAGAGCCTGCCGTCCGAGACCGTCGCGCAGATCACCACCGAAGAGGCCGAGCCCGAGGTCGCCGCCGCCGAGAAGGCCGCCACCCGTGGCCGGACCCGCCGTCGCGCGTCGTCGCCGCAGTTCACCGCCGAGCCGGTCTCCGCCCCCAAGGCGGAGGAGGAGCCCCGCGGCCGCCGCGCCGCGCGCCCCGCCGTCGCCGTCTTCCAGGCCCCGGTCTTCACCGAGCCCATGTTCCAGACCCCGGAGACCGCGGCCGCCGCCGCTGCCGCCGTGGCCGTGGAGCCGGAGGAGGACGAGGAGGAGACGGTCGAGGTCGAGGAGACCACCGCCGTCGTCGAGCCGGTCGAGCGTCCCGAGCCCGCCGGTCGTCGCCGTCGTCGCCGTCGTGGCGAGCCCGCCGAGCCCGTCGCCGTCGAGCCGGTGCCGGCCACCGTCGCCGACGAGCCCGAGGTCGAGGCCGAGGAGCCCGAGGCGGAGGCCGAGGAGTCCGACGAGTACGAGGACCGCCCGTCCCGCCGTCGCCGTCGTGGTGGCCGTCGCCGTCGTCGCGGTGAGCTCGCCGAGGCGGATGACACCGAGGAGACCGAAGAGGCGGAGGAGGCCCGCGCCGAGGACGAGGAGTCCGAGGAGGAGGCGGAGGAGTCCGACGAGTACGAGGGCGGCACCTCCACGGGCGGCAGCAGCAGCTCCCGTCGCCGTCGCCGTCGTCGCCGCCGCAGCGGTGACGCCTCCGGCGAGACCGAGGCGGGCGAGGAGGACGGCGTCCGTACGGTCGTCAAGGTCCGCGAGCCCCGCCCGGCCCGTGAGAAGGCCGAGCCGTCCGACGAGGTCCAGTCCATCAAGGGCTCGACCCGCCTGGAGGCGAAGAAGCAGCGCCGCCGCGAAGGCCGCGAGCAGGGCCGCCGCCGCGTCCCGATCATCACCGAGGCCGAGTTCCTGGCCCGCCGTGAGGCCGTCGAGCGCGTCATGGTCGTCCGCCAGAACGGCGAGCGCACCCAGATCGGCGTCCTGGAAGACAACGTGCTCGTCGAGCACTACGTCAACAAGGAGCAGGCCACCTCGTACGTCGGCAACGTCTACCTGGGCAAGGTCCAGAACGTGCTGCCGTCCATGGAGGCCGCCTTCGTCGACATCGGCAAGGGCCGCAACGCCGTCCTGTACGCCGGCGAGGTCAACTTCGAGGCGCTCGGCATGGCCAACGGGCCGCGCCGCATCGAGACCGCCCTCAAGTCCGGCCAGTCGGTCCTCGTCCAGGTGACGAAGGACCCGATCGGTCACAAGGGCGCGCGTCTGACCAGCCAGGTCTCCCTGCCGGGCCGCTACCTCGTGTACGTCCCCGAGGGCTCGATGACCGGCATCAGCCGCAAGCTCCCGGACACCGAGCGCGCCCGGCTGAAGACCATCCTCAAGAAGATCGTCCCCGAGGACGCGGGCGTCATCGTGCGCACCGCCGCCGAGGGCGCGAGCGAGGACGAGCTGCGCCGCGACGTCGAGCGTCTGCAGGCCCAGTGGGAGGACATCCAGAAGAAGGCGAAGAACGGCAACGCTCCGACCCTTCTCTACGGCGAGCCGGACATGACCGTCCGTGTCGTCCGCGACATCTTCAACGAGGACTTCTCGAAGGTCATCGTCAGCGGCGACGACGCCTGGGAGACCATCCACGGGTACGTGAACCACGTCGCCCCGGATCTGACCGACCGCCTGTCCAAGTGGACGAGCGAGTTCGACGTCTTCGCGACGTACCGGATCGACGAGCAGCTGATGAAGGCGCTGGACCGCAAGGTCTGGCTGCCGAGCGGTGGCTCGCTGGTGATCGACAAGACCGAGGCGATGATCGTCGTCGACGTCAACACCGGCAAGTTCACCGGCCAGGGCGGCAACCTCGAAGAGACCGTGACGAGGAACAACCTCGAAGCGGCCGAGGAGATCGTGCGCCAGCTGCGCCTGCGCGACCTGGGCGGCATCGTCGTCATCGACTTCATCGACATGGTCCTGGAGTCCAACCGCGACCTGGTGCTGCGCCGCCTCCTGGAGTGCCTGGGCCGTGACCGGACCAAGCACCAGGTGGCCGAGGTCACCTCGCTGGGCCTGGTCCAGATGACCCGTAAGCGGGTCGGCCAGGGTCTGCTGGAGTCCTTCTCCGAGACCTGCGTCCACTGCAACGGCCGTGGCGTCATCGTGCACATGGAGCAGCCGACCGCCCCCGGCGGCGGTGGCGGCGGCAAGCGGTCGAAGAAGCGCGGCCGTGGCGGTGCCGAGCACCACGAGCACGAGCACGTCGAGGCCGTGGAGACGGAGTCCGAGGCCGAGACGGTCGAGACCGAGGCCGAGGTGGCCGCGGAGATCGCCGCCCCGGTGGCCGTGGAGGAGCCCTTCCGCGCCGACGAGGAGCTGTACAGCAGCGCCGCCGAGGCCGAGGCCGCCGCCACTCGTGGTCGCGGCCGCCGTCGGGCGACCCGCAAGGTGTCCGCGCCGGCCGGTTCTCCGGTCGCGGCGGCCCCGGCGCCGGTCGTGGTCGAGCCCGAGCCCGTCGTGGAGCCCGAGCCCGTCGTCGAGGCCGTGGTCGAGACCCCGGTCGTCGAGGAGGCCGCCCCGGCCCCCCGTGCGCGCCGACGTGCCACCCGTAAGGCGACGGCCCCGGCCGGTTCGCCGGCGGCGGCTCCGGAGCCCGTCATCGAGGTGCCGGTCGTCGAGCCCGCCGCCGCCCCGGAGCCGGTCGTCGAGGCCGCGCCCGAGCCCGTCGTCGAGGAGGCCCCCGTGGCCGCCCCGCCGAGGGCCCGTCGCCGGGTCGTCCGCAAGGTGACCGCTCCCGCCGGCTCGCCCTCGGGCGCCGAGGAGGCCGCCGTCCTCGTGGTCGAGACCCCGGCACCGGTCGAGGCGCCCGCCGCCGAGTCCGAGGCCGAGGCTCCCGCCCCGGCCAAGAAGACGGCCGCCCGCAAGACGGCCAAGAAGGCCACCGCGAAGAAGGCCGCCACCAAGAAGACGGTGGCGACCAAGAAGACCGCGGCGAAGAAGACGACTGCGAAGAAGGCGGCCACCAAGAAGACGGCCGCCCCCGCGCAGGACTGACACGGCCGGGGGGGGGCCGCCCCGGGGGGGCGGCCCCCCCCCCCCCCCACGGGGAAGTCAACCCAAATTAACC
>NZ_JBHTTQ010000109.1:0-24016 GCF_042794475.1 Streptomyces sp. NPDC056527 | reverse complement strand
GCCCCGGCCCTCCGCCGTACCGTGCTCCGTCCTACAGCCCCCTGCGGGGCCCCGGTGGCAGCGCCGCCGGAGTGTGGTGCTGGGCCGACCACGCCGTCGGATACGTTCCGTACCGGCTGCCGTGCCCGGAACCGGAACCGTGCCCCGACCCCTGACCGGCCCCGTGCCCGTAGAGCCCCGAACTCACCGGCGTACCGAACGACCGGAAGCTCAGATCGTCCTCGCCGCTGCGATCCCCGGGGAGAGTCCGGAACGACCGCCGGTACTCCGAGTACAGGGCGTCGTAGATCGGTGTGGCCGACTGGCCCGCCGTGACGTCCTGCGCCGGGCGCATGGAGGGGATCTGACTCGGATACTGCGGGCGGAGTGGGTCGTATGTGTGCACATACGTGCCAACGACCTCGTGGTCCGTCGGATGCGGGCGGCTCTCGGAAACCGACGGCCGCCGCGGGCGGGGCACGACCGGGACCCAGGGGCCGTACCCCGATGTCCCTATGCCGGTGCGCCCGTGCTCCCTCACGTCCCGGCCAGCGGCATCGCGGCAGCCACCAGCCGGCCGTTGGCCGCGGCCTTCTCCAGGGCGTCGCGGAGCAGGTCCTCGCGCGGCTGCTGACCGATCGAGCCGACCGGGGCGGCGAACACCAGGACCGTGTGCGACTTGTTGGCGGCCGCACGCCAGCCCTCGGTGACCTGGAGCGGCTGGTGCGCCTGCCACCAGGCGGCCTGGCCGGTGCCGCCCGTACCCGGCTGGAGCACGGAGTGCAGCTGGCCCATGGCGACGAGCACGGACCAGCCGGGCAGCACGCCCGGCTTCTGGTTCACATCGGAGATCGGCATGAAGCCCTGCTCGATCAGGAGCGGCAGGAACTCGTCGCTGAGACCGTCCGAGCCCGGGCGGGCGACGGGCGCGGTCGGTTCGACGACCAGCGCCGGGTGCAGCTCGCCCTCGATCAGCACGAGACCGCTGGTGACCCCGAGGACGGCCTGCTCGGGGTGGGCCGCGCCGAGCGCGTCCGCCGCGTCCGTCGCGGCGATGGAGCGGACGGCGCCCTGGAGCTGCTCCTCGGCGACCTGGACGACCTGGGAAGGAATGCAGCTGGCGTGGGCGAACGCCAGGACGGCGGTCTCCTCGCCTACGAACAGCACGGTACTCGTGCGCTCCTGCTCGGAGTCGCCCGGCGTACGGCAGGAGGTGCAGTCGTAGCTGCCCGGGGCGTTGTCGCCGGCGAGCAGCCGGTCCGCTTCTTCGTCGCCGATCTCGGCGCGTACGTCCTCGCTGACGTCGAGCATGCGCGGCACGGGGGACTCCCTGGACTCATTACGTGCGGCGCCGGGCGGTTCCCGGCACGTCTCATGCCGAGTTCAACGGGGAAGGCTCGGCCGGGGTCACGCGTACGGGTCCGGCAACTTGTGTGACTCCGACCGGGTGGGGGATGCGGGCCGCCCCGCGCGGCACGGCCCCGGCGCCCGGGTGTGCTGCCTAGCCTGCCGCGATGTCGAAGATCAGATTGTGGGCAGCCGGTGCGTCCGCCGCCGCGCTGCTGGCCCTCGTCCCGGCGCCGGCCCAGGCACAGGTACCGCACCTGCCCGCCGTCCCCGCCTACGCCTGCGCCGGGGACCAGTGGCCGTGGGGATGCGTCGCCGAGTGCGAGAGCAGCGGCCGGTGGAACCTCAACACCGGCAACGGCTACTACGGCGGACTCCAGTTCTGGCAGCCGACCTGGGTCGAGCACGGGGGCCTGGACTTCGCGGCGCGCGCCGACCTGGCGACCCGTCAGCAGCAGATCACCGTCGCGGAGGAGGTCCTGCGCAACCAGGGCTGGGACGCCTGGCCGGTCTGCTCGACGCGGTACGGGCTGAGCGGGCGGGTCCACACGGTCCAGCCGGGCGACACGCTGACCACGATCGCCCGGCGGTTCGGGATCGCGGGCGGCTGGCAGGCGCTGTACGCGGCGAACCGGAGCCTGATCGGGCCGGACCCGAACCGGATCGTGATCGGGACGATGCTGCGCATCGCGCCCCTCACCGCCCGGCGGTGAACTCCGCGGCCTCCCCGCTGAACGCGAGGGAGCCGCGCCGCAGTTCGTGCAGCAGCGTGCCGGGCGGCAGTCCGGGCGGGGGGCGCTGCTCGGCGAGGACCACGGCGCCGCCCGCCCCGGCGAGGGAGGTGAGCAGCGCGTACGTACGCGAGGAGACCGCCGGGGACATGCCGAGGGCCGGCTCGTCGACCAGGACCACGCGGGCGGGGGTCAGCAGGGCCCGGGAGAGGGCGAGCATCCGGCGCTCGCCACCGGAGAGCGTCCCGGCGGGGCGGGCGAGGAGCGGGGCGAGTTCGGGGTACGCCTCCATGGCCCGATCGGGGTCCCCGGGGGCCAGCTCCAGGTTCTCGGCGACGGTGAGCGTCGCGTACACCGCCCGTAGGTCCGGTACGAAGCACAGGCCCCGCCGGGCCCGGTCGTGGGCGTGCAGGCGGGTCACGTCCGTGCCGCGCCAGAGGACCGTCCCGGAGGCCAGGGGAACGGTTCCGGCGAGCGCGCGCAGCGCCGTCGTACGGCCGGAGCCGTTGCGGCCGACGAGGACGGTGACGGTCGCGGAGGGGACCGGCAGGTCGAGACCGTGCAGGGCCTCCAGGGGGCCGTAGCGGACGTGGGCGGAACACAGGGAGATCTCCACGCTCATGACACGATCCGGCCTCCCTCCATGGTGTGCACGGTGTGGGCGATGCCGGCGACGAGGTCCGGGTCGTGCTCGACGACGAGGAGGGTGAGGCCGTCGGCGGCGAGGGCGGCGAGGACCCGGGCGAGGGCGTCGGTCTCGGCCGTGTCCAGACCGGCGGCGGGCTCGTCCAGGAGGAGGGTGTGCGGGCCGCCGGCGAGCGCGCGGGCCAGTTCGACCCGGCGCAGGGTCCCGGTGGGGAGGTCGGCCGCGGGACGGTGGCGGACGGAGCCGGCGAGGCCGAGAAGGCGGAGGGCCTGCTCGGTGGTGGCGGGGGAGCGGCGGTGGCCCTGCTCGGCGCCGAGGCGGACGTTCTCCTCGACGGTGAGGGAGGGGAAGACGGCGAGCTGCTGGAACGAGCGGGCGACGCCGAGCCGCGTGCGGGCGTGGGCGGGGCGCGCGGTGATGTCGGCGCCGTCGAGGGTGACGCGGCCGTCGGTGGGGCGGAGGGTGCCGGCGAGGCAGTCGAAGAGAGTGCTCTTGCCGGCGCCGTTGGGGCCGACGAGGGCGGTGACGTGGCCGGGAGCGAGAGCGAGGGTGACGTCGGTGAGGGCGGTGAGGCCACCGGGGTAGGTGAGGGTGAGGTGGTGGGCGGCGAGGCGAGGGCGGGACGAGGGCGAGGGGACCGGTGCGCGCCGGCGGGGGTGCACACGGCCCCCGCCCGGCCTGGGTTTCCCACCCGCACCACCCGTAACCGTTGTCGACACGGGCGCGGGCCCACCTGCGGGTGGTGGTCCGCCGTCGGCGACCGCGGCGCCCCGCCTGCCGGCCGGCGAAGCCGGAGGGGGAGATGTGGCCGCGGCAGGGCCCGAGGACGCCGGGCGCTCGCCCGGCGCCGCCGGGGCGCCGGGCCTGCCGGGTCCCGCCACGGCTTCCCGTGGAGCCGGGCGTCGTACCGGAAGCCAGGACGTCAGCGGGGGTACCCGGCCCACCAGGGCCGCCAGGACGCCCACCGTCGCCGCTGCCACGCCGCCCCTCGTGCCCGCGTCCAGGGCCACCAGGAGGGCAGCGGCCGCGAGGGGCGAGAGGAGGCTGTCGGCGCCCAGGACGATGATCGCGGCGAACCAGAGCAGACCGCGGACCGGGTCGTACGCCTCCGGGTCGAAGGCGCGCAGGCCCATGCCCAGCAGGCCCCCGCCCAGGGCCGCCAGGGCCGCGCCCAGGACGAAGGCCAGGAGCTTGAGGAGGCTCACCCGCACCCCGGCCGCCTCCGCACCCGGCTCGTGGTCGCGCAGCGCGGCCAGCGCCCGGCCCGTGCGGCCCCGGCGCAGCGCCGCGACCAGGAGCAGACAGCCGGTCAGGACCACGAGTTCCAAGGCGTAGTAGCCGCGGTCGTCCGAGAAGCCCGCCGGGCGCCCGAGCTCCAGGCCGGCCGTCGCGTACGGCTGCGCGAACACGAACCGGCTCACCGCCACCCCGACCGCCAGCGTCGCGAGCGCCAGGGCCAGGCCGTGCCGGCGGATCGCCGGCCACCCCGTGACCAGGCCCAGCGGGGCGACGAGCAGCACCGCCAGCGCGAGCGCCACCAGCTCCGGCAGGCCCCCGGCCGCGAGGAGCGCCGTGAACAGGGCGCCCAGCCCCGCGTACGCCGCCTGCCCGAGAGCGATCTGCCCGCCCCGACCCGTCACCACCACCAGCGACAGCAGCACGATCGCGAGCGCCGGCACCTGGATCGCGGTGTGCAGGTCCGTGCCCGCGAAGCCCAGCGGCAGCAGGAAGAGCACGGCGACGGTCAACCAGACCCCCGGAGGAGTCCGCGGCGCGACGGCCGGCGGCGGCAGCGCGTCCTGGCCCCGCCCGCCGACCCCCGGCAGCACCAGCGCGGCCACCAGCAGCGCGAGGACGAACAGGTTCGCCCCCACCGCCTGCACCAGCGGCCCCGCCCACCCCTCGGGATGGAAACGGGTCAGCTGCGCCTGCGCGACGCCCAGCGCGAGCGCCGTCACGATCGCGACCGGCAGGCTCCGCATCCGGGCCACCACGGCGACCGCGATCACCTCGATGACCAGCAGCGGCATCCCGTACGGGTCGAGCCGTACGTACGGGGCGAGCAGCACCCCCGTCAGTCCCGCGGTGAACGAGCCGAAGGCCCAGCCCGCCGCCGACACCCGGTCCGCGTCGATCCCGCCCAGCATCGCGAGCGGCCGGTTGTCGACCACCGCCCGCAGCTCCCGCCCGAAGCGGGTCCAGCGGGTCACCGCACCCACCGCCACGGCCAGCAGGACCACCGCCGCGAGCTGCGTCCACGGATCGTCGCCCAGCAGTACCGGGGCGTCCGCCCGCGCCCCGTCGCCCCACACCAGCGCCGCGCCGCCGACCAGCAGCACGAAGACCCCGATGGAGGCCACCAGGGTCTGCGCCGGGTTGGAGCCGAGGAGCGCCAGCGGCCGGAAGACGGCACGGTCGAGGACCAGGCCGATCCCGGGAGCGACCACAAGCAGGGTCAGCAGCGCGCCGAGAGGCAGCGGCCAGCCCCACTCGACCACCAGCTGTCGCAGCACGTACGCGCAGACCATGGCGATCGCACCGTGCGCCAGATTGAGCACGCCGGTGGCGCGGTAGGTGACGATCAGTCCGATGCCCGTGAGGGCGGCGGCGCTGCCGACCGCGAGTCCGGCGAGCGTGAGGTCGTACGTCAGCGAGGCCACGGCTCACACACCGGGCAGGGGTCGAGCTCCGCGTCCCCCGCCGGTTCGGCGTCCGCCCGGCCGGCCACCAACGGGCAGTCGGGACGGTGCGCGAGCGTCCCACCCGGCACCCGTACCGGCGGATCCTCCGACGAGGGGGGCGCGGTCTCCTCCGCGGCCCCGGGAGAAGGCGCGGGCCTGCGCACCGGAAGCCGGCCCGCCGCCCCGACCAGGACCGCCCCGGCCACGATCAGCGCGGCCCCCGGCACCGTGCACGAGGCGAGATAGGGCAGCTGGCGCTCGGCGAAGCGCTCGCCGGAGATGCCGTACCACCCCAGGACGCAGAGCACCGCGCCCCCGGCGACCGCCGCGAGGCCGCCCCACAGCAGTTCCCGTGATCTCGGCACGGGACCTCCCTCGCCTCAGGCCCCCGACCGCCATGCCCCCGAATGCCCTCTTCCTTTGCACTATGCCCGGAACCGTCCCACCCTGGAATCATCAGGCCACCCGGCCTCGACGGACACCCGGTGGTGAGCCAGATGGTTCTCAAGCGACACGGTGGACCCACTCGCCCTCGCTCTCGTCTCGTGGCCCTGGCGGCCGCGTCGGCTCTCGTGCTCGGACCGGCCCTCGTGGCCTGCGGCGACGACGGAGGCGGAGAGTCGGAATCCCCGGCGCCCGCGGCGACCGCGCCGTCCGACCCGGCCGCGGCCAGGGCCGAGATCACCGAGAACTGGACCGCCTTCTTCGCCCCGGACACCCCCGTGGCCGAGCGGGCGAAGCTGCTGGAGAACGGCGAACAGATGCAGCCCGCTCTCGAGGCGCTCATGACCAACGACGCCGCGTCCCAGGCCACGGCGAAGGTCAAGACGATCGAGTTCACCTCGCCGAACGACGCGAACGTGACCTACGACCTGCTGGTCGCCGGGGCCCCGGCCGTGCCCGACTCCAAGGGCACGTCGGTCTTCCAGGACGACACCTGGAAGGTGTCCGTGAAGACCCTCTGCGGCCTGGCACAGCTCAGCGGTGCGACCGTTCCGGGCTGCTGAGACCGCTGCGGCGCTGCTCCTCGCCGGGCTGCTCGCCCTGACCGCCGCCTGCGGCAGCCGGCTCCCGGAGCGCGCGTTCGAGACGCGGCCCACCGCCACCTTCCCCTCCGGCGGTGAGCCGCTCCGGATCGGCGTCATCACCAGCGCCACCAGCCCCGTCGGCGGCGACGCGTTCACCGGCACGCGCGACGGCGCCCGCGCCTGGTTCGACGCCCTCAACGCCCGCGGGGGCCTGAACGGACGTCGCGTCGAGGTCGTCACCTGCGACGACGGCGGCAGCGGCGTCGGCAACAACGAGTGCGTGCACAAGCTGATCGACGAACGAAAGGTCTTCGCCCTGGTCGCCACCACCGCGCTCGACTACGCCGGAGCCCCGCTCGTGGCGAAGGCCGGAGTCCCCGACATCGGAGGCCAGCCGCTCACCCCGGCGTACGACACCTATCCGCATCTGTACGGGATCTACGGCAGCCTCGCCCCGCGCACCGGCACGGTGCCCGGCTGGGACGGGGTGCTGTACGGCGGGACCGAGGTCTACCGCTTCTTCAAGCGCGAGCACGGCGCCCGTACCGCCGCGGTCGTCGCCTACAACCAGGCCGCCTCCACGGCGTACGCCCGGATGATCTCCGACGGCCTACGGGCCGAGGGGTACAAGGTCGTCGACGAACAGGTCGACTTCGCCCTGCCCAACTTCCGTGCCGTGGCGGCGGATCTGAAGGCCCAGGGCGCCGACCTCGTCTTCGACGCCATGGACACCCACGGCAACGCCCGGCTCTGCGAGGCGATGGAGGCGCTGGACGTCCGCGTCACCGCCAAGGTGACCAATGTGCAGAACTGGTCCTCGACCGTGCCCCGCGACTACGCCGCGTCCCCCGCCTGCCGTGACGCGCTGTTCGTGACCGGGGCCAGCCGCAACTACGAGGACACCGGGCATCAGGCCGTACGGGAGTTCCGGGCGGCGATGGGGGACCGGCCGCTCTCCCAGTGGCAACTGGAGGGCTGGGCCGCCGCCATGTGGTTCACGGACGCGGCGCTGTCCTGCGGCGACCGGCTCACCCGCGCCTGCGTAGAGGAGTTCGTCAACCGGCCGGAGCCGTACACCGCCCGCGGACTGCTGTTGCCGGTCCGCTTCGAGAAGCTCGCCGAGCCGCCGAAGACCCGTCATACCTGTCTGTCCGTGGCCCGTTGGCAGGACGGGCGGGGCTGGGTGAGCCAGGGAGAGATGACCACGAACTGCGCCACCGTTCCCCAGCTCGGCTACCGACCGTGAAGCGGGCACCCGGCGGGCAGTACAGTCGCCACGGTCCGACCACTTCACCGGGGGGAACCGGCAGCCCGATGCGCATCTCGTTTCTGCTCCACAACGCCTACCACATCGGCGGAACCATCCGGACGACGTTCACCCTGGCCCAGGTTCTGGCGGAGCGTCACGAGGTGGAGATCGTCTCCGTCTTCCGACACCGCGACGAGCCGATCCTGGGCCTGCCCGTCGGAGTGACCCTGCGTCACCTCGTGGACCTGCGGAAGGGCAGCGCCGGCTACGACGGAGAGCACCCGGACTTCTCCCGGCCCGCGACGGTCTTCCCGCGCGGCGACGGCCGGTGGAAGCAGTACAGCGCGCTCACCGACGCCCGCATCGGCGAGCATCTCGAGGGCGTCGAGGCCGACGTGCTGGTCGCCACCCGCCCCGGGCTCAACGTCCACCTCGCCAAGCAGGCCCGGCGCGGCCCGGTCCTGGTCGGCCAGGAGCATCTGGTGCTCGCCGGGCACACCTTCCGGCTGCGCCGCGAGATCCGCCACCAGTACGCGCTCCTGGACGCGGTCACGACGGTCACCGAGGCCGACGCCCGTGCCTACCGGTCCCGGCTGAAGCTGCCGGGCGTACGGATCGACGCGGTGCCCAACAGCGTGCCCGCGCCGAGCGTGGCGCCCGCCGATCCCGCCGCGAAGACCGTCGTCGCGGCGGGGCGGCTGACGCGGGTCAAGCGGTACGACGTGCTGATCGACGCGTTCGCCGAGGTGGTGGCGGCCCGCCCGGACTGGAAGCTGCGGATCTACGGCACCGGGGACGCGGTCGACGACATGAAGGCCACGCTCGCGCGGCGCATCAAGGACCGCGGCCTCGAGGAGAACGTCTTCCTCATGGGCTGGGCCAATCCGATGGAGCGGGAGTGGGCGAAGGGCTCGATCGCCGCCGTCACCTCGCTGCGGGAGTCGTTCGGCATGACCATCGTCGAGGCGATGAGGTGCGGGCTCCCGGTCGTCTCCACCGACTGCCACGGCCCGCGCGAGATCATCGAGAACGGGGTCGACGGTCGTCTGGTGCCCGTCGACGACGTGGCCGCGATCGCCCGGGCGCTGCTCGACCTCATCGAGGACGACGAGCTGCGCGCCAAGACCGCGCGCGCCGCGCTCACGGCGTCCGAACGCTTCGACCCGGTGCGCATCGCCGCCCGCCACGAGGAGATCTGGTCCGAGCTCGTGGCCCGCGGCGCGGGCCGCCGCACGCACGGCGGTCTCGGAGAGGCCGTCCACCGGGCGGTCGGCGGCGCGATCGACGCGGTGTACGAGCTGAAGCGCCGCACGGGAGTCCTGGTCCGCCGCTTCCGCTGACCGGAAACCGGCGCCTCAGAGCGAGCGGGGAGCCTGGTGGGTCCGGGTCGGCCCGGTCCTTCGGACGCCGGGGGGTCCGGTCGCGGGTCGGGTCTGGTGGTGGGTGCCGTTCGGCCCCGCCGTCGCGTCGTGCGGCGTGTAGTCGAGGACCGTGGCTGTCCTCGACTGCTGGCAGACTCGGGCCCATGTTGGAGACCTCCGCACGACTGTTGCGTCTGCTCTCGCTGCTGCAGGCCCATCGCGAGTGGTCCGGGGCCGATCTCGCCGAGCGGCTCGGGGTCACCCCGCGGACCGTACGGCGGGACGTCGACCGGCTGCGCGAGCTCGGCTATCCGGTCAACGCCAGCCCCGGAACCGGCGGCGGGTACCAGCTCGGTGCCGGTGCCGAGCTGCCGCCGCTGCTGCTCGACGACGACGAGGCCGTCGCGGTGGCGGTCGGGCTGCGCACGGCGGCCGGTCAGGGCATCGAGGGCATCGGCGAGACCTCCGTACGCGCCCTGGCCAAGCTGGAGCAGGTGCTGCCCGGCCGGCTGCGGCGCCGGGTGAGCACCCTCAACGCCTTCACCGTGCCGATGCTCCGCGCCCCGCAGCAACAGGTCGACCCCGCCGTCCTGACCGAGCTCGCGAACGCCTGCAGGGACAGCGAACGGCTCCGCTTCGAGTACCGCGACCACGGCGGCACGGCCACCCGTCGTACCGTCGAGCCGCACCGCCTCGTGTGCACCGAACGCCGCTGGTACCTGGTCGCCTGGGACCTCGACCGCGCCGACTGGCGCACGTTCCGGGCCGACCGGATCGAGCCGAAGCCGCCGCACGGCCCCCGCTTCCCGCCCCGCGAACCGCCCGCCGCGGACCTGGCGGCCTATGTCTCGGAAGGCGTCTCGACGGCGGCGTACGCGGCAGGGGCGACGATCCGGCTCCATGTCCCGCTCGCCGAGGCCGTCCAGGCCGTCGGCCCCATGGACGGCGTCCTGGAGGCGGACGGGGACGGCACCTCCCTGCTCCGCACCGGCGCGGGGAGCCTGGAGTACCTCGTGATCCACGTGATGATGCTGGGCCTCGAGTTCGAGGTCGTCGAGCCGCGCGAGCTGGACGACTGGATCCGTAGCGTCAGGGACCGGCTTTCCCGCGCTCTGGAGCGATCGGAGCACTCGGCGCACTGATCCCGGCCCGCTCGAAGGCCACGAACTCCGGGTGGTGCAGATCGAACGCCGGCGACTCGGAGCGGATCCGCGGAACGGCGTCGAAGTTGTGGCGGGGCGGCGGGCACGACGTCGCCCACTCCAGCGAACGCCCGAACCCCCACGGGTCGTCCGCCTCGACCTTCTCCCCGTGCAGGGCCGTCTGCCAGACGTTGTACAGGAACGGCAGCGTCGAGGCGCCGAGCAGGAACGCGCCGATGGAGGAGACCGTGTTCAGCGCGGTGAAGCCGTCGGCGTCCAGGTAGTCGGCGTACCGCCGCGGCATACCCTCCGCGCCCAGCCAGTGCTGCACGAGGAATGTCATGTGGAAGCCCACGAAGAGCGTCCAGAAGTGGACCTTGCCCAGCCGTTCGTCGAGCAGCCTGCCGGTGAACTTGGGCCACCAGAAGTAGAAGCCGGCGAACATCGCGAAGACGACCGTGCCGAAGACCGTGTAGTGGAAATGGGCCACGACGAAGTACGAGTCGGTGACGGCGAAGTCCATCGGCGGCGAGGCGAGGATGACGCCGGTCAGGCCGCCGAAGAGGAACGAGACCAGGAAGCCGACCGACCACAGCATCGGGGTCTCGAAGGAGAGCGAGCCCCTGAGCATCGTGCCCGCCCAGTTGAAGAACTTCACACCCGTCGGCACGGCGATGAGGAACGAAAGCAGCGAGAAGAACGGCAGCAGCACCGCGCCCGTGGCGAACATGTGGTGCGCCCAGACCACCACCGAGAGACCGGTGATCGTCATGGTGGCGCCGATCAGGGTGGCGTAGCCGAAGATCGGCTTACGGGCGAAGACCGGGATGATCTCGCTGATGATGCCGAAGAACGGCAGGGCGATGATGTAGACCTCGGGGTGGCCGAAGAACCAGAACAGGTGCTGCCACAGCAGCGCCCCGCCGTTCTCCGGCTGGAAGACCAGCGAGCCGAACCGCCGGTCCGACTCCAGGACGAGCAGCGCCGCGGCGAGCACCGGGAACGCCATCAGCACCAGGATCGTGGTGAAGAGGATGTTCCAGGTGAAGATCGGCAAGCGGAACATGGTCATGCCCGGCGCGCGCATGCCGACGATCGTCGCCAGGAAGTTCACCGAGGTCAGGATCGTGCCGAAGCCGGAGAGCGCGAGCCCCATGATCCACAGGTCCGGGCCGATGCCGGGGGAGCGCTCCAGGCTGTTCAGCGGGGCGTAGGCGGTCCAGCCGAAGGCGGCGGGTCCACTGGGCACGAGCAGGGAGCCGATCACCATCAGGCCGCCGAAGAGGAACAGCCAGTACGAGAACATGTTCAGCCGTGGGAAGGCCACGTCCGGGGCGCCGATCTGGAGCGGCACCAGCTCGTTGGCGAAGCCGGCGAAGGTCGGCGTCGCGAAGAGCAGCAGCATGATCGTGCCGTGCAGGGTGAACGCCTGGTTGAACTGCTGGTTGTCGATCAGCTGGAGCCCGGGGCGGGCCAGCTCGGCCCGCATCAGCATCGCCATGAGCCCGGCGGCCAGGAAGAAGACGAACGAGGTGACCAGGTAGAGGTGGCCGATCTTCTTGTGGTCGGTCGTGGTGAGCCAGTCGATCAGGACCCGCCCATGCCGTTCCCGAGGTGATTCGACGGCCGCGTGCGCGGTGTCGATGCCCATCGATGCCTCCGGTTCCGAATCGTCCGGACATGATGCGCGCCCCAGGTCCAGGAGCTCGGGAGGCGGGCCGACGACGCTGCTCCGATCGGCCGAACGTGTGCGCATCGTGCGGGGAAATCGTGAATACCGGACGGCCGTCCCGAGCCCCCTCAATTCCCTTGGGAGGCGGGTGCGAAGGAATTCCGAAGGGCCTTGTGGGGGCGATGCGAGTGCGCCGGCAATTGCCGGAGAACCGGCCGGAAAGCGCCCTCTCGGGTGACCGTGGCCGTGTCAAACATATGTCGAGAAGCTGTGACACAAGCGTGACCGGTAAGGGACTAACGTGAGTTGCATGACACCGAAGCAGACCTCTCCCGTACCGCCGGACGACTATGTGGGGTTGGCCGGGGACCGGGCCGAAGAGCTCGCCCGGGACCACGGCTGGAGCGTGGTGCGGTCCCTGCCACCCGGCTCGATCATCACCATGGAGTACCTGGAGGGGCGCATCAACTTCGAGGTGACGGAGGGCACCGTCACCCGCTGCTGGCTGGGCTAGCGAGCGCGGCCCCCTACGAGGAAAAGGGCCCCGGCGTGGAGCCGGGGCCCTTCCTCATGCGGTCGTGACGGGGGTCAGCCGCCGGTGAGCGGCCGTGAGTGCGGCGGGCGGCGGCTGCCGGCCGGGGTGACCGGTGTCCGCTCGGAGCGCACGGCATGGGCGGAGTGCGAGGTGTGCGCGCGGGGGGTGGTGAGAGGCGGAGCCAGCCGCCCCTCCCCGCGCGCGGCGGCGGACCGCCCGCTCCTGACGGCGATGATCTCCCGGACCGGCTCCTCGGCACCCGTCGGCCGCTGCGGGTACACCGCGGGGCGCGGTCCACCGGTCGCGACGGGCAGCGAGGGCACCAGCCGACGGCGGGCCCGCAGCTGCTCGCGCAGGCGGTCGCGCAGGCTCAGGATCAGCGTCTCGGCCCGGGCGATCGGCGACTCGCACCACGGCAGGGCCAGCAGGATGAGGAGCCCCGCGGCCCAGCCGAGCAGCACATCGCTCAGCCAGTGCGTACCGATGTAGACGGTGGTGAGGCCGACACCGAGCGCGACCACGGCCGAAAGGGCCGACAGATAGCGCCGGGCCCGTGGAGTGGTCGCCAGATAGGCCAGGATTCCCCAGGTCACGACCGCGTTGGCGGTGTGTCCGGACGGAAATATATCGCCGCCCGCGAAGAGCTCGGCGGAGCCGACCTGTGTCGCGTAGTGAGGGCCGAGACGGCCGAGTCCGAGCTTGACCGCGCCGACCGTCACGTTCAGCAGGAGCAGCGCCGCGCCGAGCGACAGCAACGGCCGCAGCGTGTGCTGGCGCCAGGAGCGCCAGCCCAGCCAGGCCGCCACCATCACCGCGGTGGGACCGCGCTGGCCGAGGACGACGTAGTAGTCGAGGAAGCCGTGGATCTCCGGCCACTGCTGGTACGGCCGGAAGAGCATGATCTTCCAGTCGAGGGTCACCAGCCAGGTCGACAGGAGCACGGCCACGACGATGGCGAGATAGAACGCCAGCGTCCCGCCGAAGAGGGCGAGACGCGTGCGGGTCATCCCCGGGACCTCTATCTTCGGCGGTTCCGGCTCCCGGTCCAGCCGGGCAAAGATGTCGGTTCGCACTCAATCGACGTTACAGGGAGTGAGTAGCGACCTTGGTCGATCCGGTGTCTTCGTGATGACGATGTGATGTGGAGTAGGTCTCAGACCGGTCTTTATTCCTGGCGTACGTCTGAGAATCCGATGACCTTCTGCCCTATTGCCGACGGGCGACTTTCCGGAAGTCTGTTTGTACGCCACGGAAATGCTTCAAACGTCTGTGCGCATGGAATTCCATGCGACGCGCGGTGCGGGTGGAGTGGCGTACGCCACACTCCGCGGCCCGCCGGGGTGAGAGCTGCACCACGCGCTCGGGCCCTGAACTCGCGTACGCTGACGGCTCACTCGCCCGTCGATGCCGGGCCGCCCCGAGGCCCGCGCCCCGGCCGGTGCCCACCGAGCGCGAGGGATCCATTGGGAGGTACGTACATGCAGCGGACGATCACGGCCGGAGCACGGCTCCGCGCCGCCGGCGGCGGAGCCAACCGCTGGGTCGTCCTCTTCGTCCTCTGCGTCAGCCTGTTGCTGGTCGCGCTGGACGCGACCGTGCTCCACGTCGCCGTCCCCTCCCTCACCGAGGACCTGCGCCCCAGCTCCACCGCGCTGCTGTGGATCGTCGACGCCTATCCCCTCATCTGCGCCTCGCTGCTGATCCTCTTCGGCACGCTCGGCGACCGGGTGGGACGGCGGCGGGTGCTGCTCCTCGGTTACGCACTGTTCGGCGTCGCCTCCGCGGTCGCCGCCCTCGCCACCGAACCCGAGGTCCTGATCGGCGCCCGCGCCCTGCTCGGCGTCGGCGGCGCGATGATCATGCCCGCCACCCTCTCGATCCTCCGGGCGGTCTTCCCCGACCGGCGCGAGCGGGCCACCGCCATCGGCATCTGGACGGCGGTCGCCGCCGTCGGCGCCGCCACCGGGCCCGTGCTCGGCGGCTTCCTGGTCGAGCACTACTGGTGGGGCTCGGTCTTCCTGATCAACATCCCGCTGATGGCACTGATCCTGCCGCTCGGCCGCTGGCTGCTCCCCGAGTCCAAGGGCCGCGACGACGGCCCCTGGGACGTCCTCGGTGCGCTGATGGCCGCGGCCGGCGTGCTCGGCATGGTCCTCGGAGTGAAGCGGATCGGCGCCGGCGAAGACCTCCTCGTGTACCCGACCGCGGGACCGCTGCTCATCGGGGCGGCCCTGCTGATCCTCTTCGTGCGGAGGCAGCGTCGGCGGGCCCACCCGCTGATCGACATGCGGCTCTTCTCCCGGGCCGCGTTCACCACCTCCGTCGGCTGCATCGTGCTCGCCATGCTGGCCCTGGTCGGCCTGGAGCTGATCGCCGTCCAGTACCTCCAGCTCGTCCTCGGGCTCAGCCCGCTGGAGACCGGGCTCCGGCTGCTGCCGCTCACCTTCGCCGCCATGGCGGCCGGCGCCACCGGCTCGTACACCCTGCGCCGGATCGGCCCGCGCCGGATGGTCGGCTGGGGCTTCGTGCTCACCGCCGCCGCCGTGCTGCTCCTGGTCTTCATGGGCCAGCACGACCGGCCGCTCCTGCTCACCTGCGGCTTCGTGCTGCTCGGCTTCGGACTGCAGACCACGCTGTTCTCCGCCTACGAGTCGATGCTCAGCGAGGCCCCGCCGGAGAGCGCGGGCGGCGCGGCGGCCATCGGCGAGACCTCGTACCAGCTCGGCGCGGGCATGGGCATCGCGCTGCTCGGCAGCGTGATGAACGCCGCGTACGCCCCCGGTCTCTCCGCCGTCCCCGGTGTTCCGGACGCGGCGAGCCGGGCCGCCGCGAACTCGCTGGGCGAGGCCTATCAGGTGGCCGACCAGCTGGGCGGCGCGGCCGGTACGGCGCTGTACCACGCGGCGCGGCACGCGTTCGTGGACGGACTGCACGTGACGCTGTTCGTCAGTGCGGCTCTGCTGCTCCTCGGCGCGCTGATGGCGCTGCGGCTGCCGCGGGTGATGGAGTGCCCGGTGGATCCGGAGGATCTGGCGGACCGGGCGGGGAGCCTGGTGGATCCGAAGAGCCTGGTGGCCCCGGCTCCCGAGGAGGTACGGGTGCCTGCCACCCGCGAGCCGATCGAGACGGCCCGCTCCGGACGCACGGCGCGCTGAGGCGCCCCACCGCGATCCGTTCCGGTGAACGGCGAGCTCCCCCAGCGCTGCCGCTGGGAGGTGCCCCCACCCCAGCGCTGCCGCTGGGAGGTGCCCCCACCCCAGCGCTGCCGCTGGGAGGTGCTCGCGGCTCAGCTCTGGTTGAAGAAACCGTCCTGCGCGCGGCCCGTGGAGTCCCCGCTGATGATCTGGGTGTCGGCCGGGGTCAGCAGGAAGACCCGCGTCGCCACCCGCTCGATCGATCCACGCAGACCGAAGGCGAGACCTGCGGCGAAGTCCACCACGCGCTTGGCGTCCGAGGGCTCCATGGCCGTGAGGTTCACGATGACCGGGACGCCGTCCCGGAAGAGCTCGCCGATGCCCCGGGCGTCCCGGAACCCGTCCGGAGAGACGGTCGCGATACGGCGGCCATGCTCCTGCGCCGTGTCGGACGCCACCCGGACCCGCGGGTCCGTCACCCAGGCGTCGCCGTTCTCGGCACCCTCGGCGTACTCGTCGTCGTAGTAACGCTCGTCGCTGTCCTCGACGAGTCCCAGCCAGGCACTCGCCTTGCGCACCGATCCCATGGACGCCTCCTTTCAGCGCGGTCACTTGTGGTTCCGCAATCCCTATCGTCGTCCATGATGCGGATCGCGCGCCAAGTGGATAGTCGGCGCGCGCGGGTTTCGTGACGGTACTGGTGCAGAACGTGAGGTCTGTTTTCTGGCGAATCGTCAGGAATCTTGCGGTATACGGGGCCTGACGGAGGTTCCGGATGGGGTGTGCAACTTAAAATATGAAAGTCGGGCCAGAAGGGTGACGGCCGGAGCGTCCGGGTGAACGAGCGGGCTCGATACGATGTCCGCGAAGCGCTGAAGCACACGCGCGCGACTCACGGGGGAGTCTCTTTGTTCGGAATCGTCAGGCCCTGCACGCATCGGCTCACGGACGGCCTCAAGACCGAGTGGATGGCCCATCTCTGCGGCCTCTGCCTGGCACTTCGGGCCGACCACGGGCAGCTCGCCCGGGTGGTCACCAACTACGACGGCCTCATAGTCTCCGTTCTGACGGAGGCTCAGACCGGCTCGGTCCCGGGCGGACGACGCACCGCGGGACCCTGTCCGCTGCGCCAGATGAAGACCGCGCCGGTGGCCCAGGGCGAGGGAGCCCGGCTCGCCGCGGCGGTCTCGCTCGTCCTCGCCTCCGCGAAGGTACGGGACCACGTCGCCGACCGGGACGGGCTGTTGGCCCGCAGGCCGGTCGCCGCGGCGGCCCGCCGGGTCGCCAGGTCCTGGGACCGGGCGGGCGCGCGCACCGGACGATCGCTCGGCTTCGACACGGCGGTCCTGGTGGACGCGGTCGACCGGCAGACCGGCATCGAGACGCTCGCCGGACCCGGCACACCGCTCCTGGTCGTGACCGAGCCGACCGAGACGGCGACGGCCGCGGCCTTCGCCCATACCGCGCTTCTGGCGGGCCGGCCCGAGAACGTGGAGCCGCTGGCCGAGGCGGGCAGGCTCTTCGGACGGCTCGCGCATCTGCTGGACGCCGTGGAGGACCGCGAGGCCGACGCCGCGTCGGGCGCCTGGAACCCGCTCACCGCGACGGGCACCTCCCTGGATGAGGCGCGCCGGCTCGCGGACGACGCGTTGCACGGGATCAGGCTGGCGCTGCGCGACGCCGAGTTCGTGAACGGGAAGCTGGCGCACGTGCTGCTCGCGCACGAGCTCCGCACGTCTGTGGACCGGGCCTTCGGCACGACGACCTGCGCGCACGGTTCGCCGGGGCCGGGGCAGGGCCCCGTACCGGGCAACCCGTACGCGGGTGGCACTCCGTACGGGGGTGGGGGGAACCCGTACGGCGGAGGGGGCACCCCTTACGGCGGTGGGGGCGGCGGTCCCTATGGCGGCGGGGGATTCGGCGGTCCCGGCGGTCCCGGCGGTCCCGGCGGGCCTGGTGGGCTGCCGCCGCAGTTCGGTGGCGGCGAGCCCCCGAAGCCCAAGCCGCGCTCCTTCCTGGGTGGCTGCGTCGCGTTCACCTGGCTGTTCTGCACCTGCCAGATCTGCTGCGCGAAGGAGTACGAGGGCCCCTGGTCCCGGAAGAAGCGCGAGGGCTGCTGCCGGGACTGCGACTGCAACTGTGACGGCAACGCCTGCGACTGCTGCTGCCCCTGCGACGGCTGCTGACGGACCGTCGAAGACCTCCGGATGCGCGTGCCGGGGCAGGCGGAGCCCGGGCACGCACCGTCACTTCTTCGGCGCCGGGATCTCCGGCGGGGAGATCCGGGACTCGGCGATCGCCGAGTCGGTCAGACCCCACTTCCTCAGGATCCGGTCGTAGGCGCCGTCCGCCTTCAGCTTGTTCACCGCCGCCTGGAACGCAGGCGCCAGCGGCGTGCCCTTCTTGAAGGCGAAGCCCACGTCCAGGCGGCGGTACTCGTTGAGGAACGTGACGTTCTCCTGCTGGGTCACCGCGTACCGCAAGCCGTTGACCGTGCTCATCAGCACATCGCTGCGGCCTTGTTGGAGCGACATCCACTGGGCGCCCAGGTCGTTGAAGACCTGGACGTCGTACGGCTTCTTGCCGGCCGCGGCGCACCGCGGCCGGTTCTTCTCCAGCGTCGCCTCGAAGGTCGTGCCGCCGCCCGTCGCCACGTTCAGACCGCACAGCTGCGTCAGGTCGGTGACCGTCTTCAGCGGGCTGTCCGCACGCGCCGCGAACCCCTGCCCGTCGTTGATGTAGGTCACGAAGTCGATCGTCCTGCGCCGCTCGTCCGTCACGCCGAAGTTCCCCGTGCCGACGTCGTACTTCCCGCTGCCGAGGGCCGGCAGGATCGCCTCCCAGCTCACCACCGCGCGGTTCACCCGGAGCCCGAGCACCTTCGCGACCGCGTCCGTGACGTCGACGTCCGCGCCGACCAGCGTCTTCCCGTCTGGGAGGTAGGCCGCGCCGGGCAGGGTGCCGGTCGCGGAGGCGACGGAGACCGTGCCCCGCTGCCGTACGTCCGCGGGCAGCAGCTTCGCCGCCGCCTCGTCCTTCGCGATCGTCGAGACCACGTCGGCCGTCGGCACGGCGCCCTTCTTCGCGCCCGCCGCACCGGCCGGCGCGGCCGTCGGCTCGCCCGAGCCGCAGGCCGTGAGGGTGAGCGCGGCCGCGGTGATCAGGGCGAAGGCGACCGTGTGGCGCTGCGTACTGGTGAGGCTCATGGCTTCGGGGTCTCCAGGTGTTTCCCGAACGGCAGCAGGCCGATCGGCTCCGGATCCGCGGACGGATCGGAGAGCGGGCGGTAACCGGCGGCCGGATGGAGGCCCTTGGCCGTGGGCCGGCGCGGGCCGGTGGTGAGGGTCGGGTACTCGTGCGCCGGCTCGTCGAGAAGCGGGCGGCCAACGGGTCGTCGACCGTGGTGCGGCGCACGGACAGCGCGGATCCACGGCCGGGAGCGGAGGGTGTACGTGTCCCTCAGGGGAAGGACACGGCAGGGCGGAGCGAGGGGAGTGGAGCTCGGCTACACAGGTGAAGGCGCCGCGCGGAAGAGTGCGGGCAGACGAAACGCAGGGGGTCGGCTCAACAGGAAGAGGACCACACGCGACCGAAGTCGATGTGGGAGCGCGTGACCAGCCACTGCTGCGAATGCATGGCCCAAGTGGAACAGGTATCCGATTGCCCGTCAACCGCGATGAGACCTACGGCTCATCCTTCGGACAGGCTTGACAAGGCAGCGCTCTGCCGCCGTAGCCTCATGGGGCGGATCGAGCTGAGGGGCTCGGATCCGTGCTCACCGCGCGTGAAGGCGCACACCCGTGTTCGATCCGTCTCTGGAATCCACGGAGCCTTCGCATGTCCGCGACCCTCACCAAGACCCCTTCCGCGGCCCCGCCGGCCGCCGCCCTCCGTATCGTCCCCACCCGCCGCACCGGCCAATGGGCCGCGGCCACCGTCGTTCTGGTGCTGCTCGCGCTCGGAATCGTCTCGGTCGTCCGCAACAGAGCCTTCCAATGGGACGTCGTCGGCGACTACTTCACCTCGACCGCCGTCCTGCGCGGACTGGGCCTCACGCTCTGGCTCACCGCCCTCGTGATGCTCCTCGGCTTCGCCCTCGGCACCCTGCTCGCCGTCTTCAGACTCTCCGCCAACCCCGTTCTCCGTGCGGTCGGTTGGGGCTACATCTGGTTCTTCCGCTCCACGCCGATCCTGGTCCAGCTGCTCTTCTGGTTCAACATCGGGGCGCTCTACCCGACGATCCTCGGCATCGACACGGTCAACCTCCTCGGTCCCGTCGCGGTCGCCATCATCGGACTGACCCTGCACGAGGCCGCGTACGCCGCCGAGGTCGTGCGCGGCGGCATCCTGTCCGTGGACCGCGGCCAGATCGAGGCCGCCCAGTCCCTCGGCCTCGGGCGGTGGCGCCGGCTCGGCCGGATCGTGCTCCCGCAGGCCATGCGCTCGATCGTCCCGCCCGCCGGGAACATGCTGATCGGCACGCTCAAAGGCACCTCCATCGTCTCCGTCATCGCCGTCCAGGACCTGCTCTACTCCGTACAGCTCGTCTACCACCGCACCTACCAGGTCGTGCCGCTGCTCCTGGTCGCCACGATCTGGTACGTCGTCGTCACCTCGGTCCTCAGCGTCGGACAGCACTACGTCGAGCGGCACTACGCCCGCGGCACGGCCGGTGCGCGATGACGGGGAGCACGTCAGTCGTGATCGTGGGCGCCGGACCGCGGGGGACCGGCCTTCTCGAACGGCTCGCCGCCAACCTGCCGGAGCTGTACGGGGACCGGCCCCTGGACGTCCATCTCGTCGACCCGCATCCGGCCGGCGGCGGACGCATCTGGCGCACCGAGCAGTCACCGCTGCTCTGGATGAACTCGCAGGCCGAGGACGTCACCATGTTCACCGACGAGACGGTGGACATCGACGGCCCGGTGCGGCCGGGGCCCACCCTCGCCGAGTGGGCCGGACTCGACGGCCGCACCTTCCCCAGCCGCCCCCGGCAGGGCGCCTATCTTCGCTGGGTGTACGAACAGGCCCGCGCCGCGCTGCCCGCGTCGGTCACCGTCCACGAGCACCGCACCCGCGCGGTCCGGGTCGACGGCCCGCGCGACGGGCGCCAGCGGGTCTGGCTGGAGGACCGCTCCGTGCCGCTCCTCGCCGACGTCGTCGTGCTCACCCTCGGCCATCTCGACGCCGAACCCGACGACGAACAGCGCCGGTCCGCCGAGTTCGCCGAGCGCCACGGGCTGCTCCACCTCCCGCCCGACTTCACCGCCGACACCGACCTGTCCGCGCTGCCCGCCGGCGAACCGGTGCTCGTGCGCGGCTTCGGCCTCGCCTTCGTCGACCTGATGGTGCTGCTCACCGAGGGGCGCGGCGGGCGGTACGAGGAGCGGGGCGAGCGGCTGGAGTACGTACCGTCCGGGCGTGAACCGGTCCTGTACGTCGGATCCCGGCGCGGGGTGCCTTACCACTCCAAGATCGGGTACACGCTGGAGGGCGAACGGCCTCCGCTGCCGCGCTTCTTCGGCCCCGCCCAGGTCGACGAGCTGCTGCGGCGGCCGGGGCGGCTCGACTTCCGTCGCGACATCTGGTCCCTCGTCGACAAGGAACTCGGCTGGGCCCACTACCACCGGCTCTTCGCCGCCCACCCCGAGCGGACCGCCGCCGCCTGGACCGACTTCGAGGAGAAGTACGCGGCCGCGGCTCCCGGCGGGGCCGAGCTGGACGCCCTCGTCGCCGCCGCCGTCCCCGACCCCGCCGACCGGCTCGACCTGGACGCCCTCGACCACCCCCTGGACGGGGTGCGCTTCGCCTCGTCCGAGGCCCTCCAGGACGGACTGCGCCGCCATATCGCCGACGACCTGGCCCGGCGCCACGACCCCCGGCACAGCCCGGACCTGGCGGTCTTCACCGCGCTGCTCTCGGTCTACGGGCAACTCGTCCGGATCGGCGACACCGGCGACCCGCGCGACTGGTGGCACGGCTTCTTCAGCTTCCTCGCCTCCGGACCTCCCGGGCCCCGGCTCCACCAGCTGCTCGCGCTCTCCCGCGCCGGGATCGTCCGCTTCCTCGGCGCCGGGACGACCGTGGTGGCCGACGAGGAACGCGGGGTCTTCCGCGCCCACTCCACGAGCCTGCCGGGGGAGTGGACCGAGGCGCGCGCCCTCGTCGAGGCCCGGCTCCCCGACCCGACCCTGGAACACACCGGCAGCCCGCTGCTCCGCGCCCTCCACGAGGACGGCGCCCGGGCAACCGCGGCCGGACTGCTCGCCGTCGACCCCGCCGACGGGCGGATCCTGGAGCGCGGCGGGCGCCCGCACCCGCGCCGTTTCGCGCTCGGCCCGCACACCACCTCCCGGGCCGGCGGGGCCTTCACCCGCCCGCGCACCGGCGGTGCGGCCTTTCGCCAGAACGACGCGACCGCACGCGCCGCGCTGGCGCTGCTGCGCGACCTGTCCGGCCGCACCCCGCCGGCCACCGCTTCGACATTCTCCGACCAGCCGTACCCGACGACCCGCACGGCCAGCCACGTACCAAGAGCTGACGCCCTGTGGAAAGGTTGAACACCATGAGCACGGATCCCCGACAGGGCGCACAGCAGGACTGGCAGCACTGGCACGAACAGCGCACGGCGGCGGTCTCCTCGTCGTACGGCCCGCTCTCCCTCACCGGTACGTACTGGCTCTCCGACTACCCGGAGGGGCGAATTCCGGCCGTTCCAGGGCGCTGGCACGACAGCGGCGACGAGGTCGTCCTGACCGGGGACGCCGAGGACGCGATCACCGTCGACGGCAAGCCCCTGATCGGCAGCGTCCGGCTCATCGCGGACCACGCCCCGATCCACGAGTCCCGGGCCGAGTCCGCCGGTCGGCGGCTCGTCGTGCTGCGTCGCGAAGGGCTGTGGGCCGTAAGGGACTTCGACCCCGAGTCGCAGGCGCGCCGCGCCTTCCGGGGCATCGAGGCGACACCGTACGACGAGCGCTGGGTGGTGCCCGGCACCTTCCGGCCCTACGAGCGGTCCCGCAGCGTCCGGGTGGAGAACGCCGACGGGAAGGAGCGCGGGCTCGGGCTCGCCGGCGAGCTCTCCTTCGAGCTGCACGGCGTCGAGCACACGCTCCAGGTCGCGGTGGAGGAAGACGGCACGCTGTGGGCGGTCTTCGCGGACCTCACCAGCGGCCGGGACAGCTACCGGTTCCGCTTCCTGCGTCCCCCCGCGCCCGCCGCGGACGGCACGGTGACGGTCGACTTCAATCGCGCGCTGTTGCCGCCGTGCGCCTTCGCGGACCACTTCATCTGCCCCTTCCCGCCACCGGGAAACACCCTGGACACCGCGGTGGCGGCGGGGGAGCGGCGGCTGGTCGAGAACTGACCGAAGCCGTCGCAAGCGCCTTGAACCGGACGGTAGTTGAGCGTCGTACGGTACGGCCGAAAGGCGCCCTTGCGGCAGTGGTGCGGGCGGCCCGAGACTCCCCCACAGCGCCGGCCCCGGGCCGCGCCTCACGGGCCCGACACCCCACGTCGGGCCCCCGATTCCCCTCTGGAGGAACGCGAAGTGAGGATCAAGCGCACCACCCCCACGAGAACCGTCCGACTGCTCGCCGTCGCCACCGGCCTCGCCGCCGCGGCCGCGGTCGCCGTCCCCGCAGCGAACGCCGACACCGCACAGACCTTCGGCGCGACGCAGATCGCCGCCGCGGGTGACGCCGTGCTCGCAGCCGACGTGGCCGGAACCGCCTGGCACGTCGACCAGGCCACCAACACCCTGGTCGTGACCGCCGACTCGACCGTGTCGCAGGCGGAGATAGCCAAGATCAAGCGTCAGGCGGGCGCCAACGCCGGAGCGATCCGTGTCGAGCGCACCCCCGGGAAGTTCAACAAGCTGATCTCCGGCGGCGACGCCGTCTACGCCACCAGCTGGCGCTGCTCCCTCGGCTTCAACGTCCGTGACAGCGCGGGCAACTACTACTTCCTCACCGCCGGACACTGCACCGACGGTGCGGGCACCTGGTACTCCAACTCCGGTCGGACCACCGTCCTCGGCTCCACCTCGGGATCCAGCTTCCCGACCAACGACTACGGCATCGTCCGCTACACCAACAGCTCCGTCACCAAGTCCGGCACGGTCGGCAGCGTCGACATCACCAGCGCGGCCAACGCCACCGTCGGCATGTCCGTGACGCGTCGCGGCTCCACCACCGGCACCCACAGCGGTTCGGTGACCGGCCTCAACGCCACGGTCAACTACGGCGGCGGCGACATCGTGTACGGCATGATCCGCACCAACGTGTGCGCCGAGCCCGGCGACTCCGGCGGCCCGCTCTACTCGGGCAGCCGCGCCATCGGCCTCACCTCCGGCGGCAGCGGCAACTGCTCCTCGGGCGGCACGACCTTCTTCCAGCCGGTCACCGAGGCGCTGAGCGCCTACGGAGTCAGCGTGTACTAGCCGGAGGCGGCGCCTCCGTAGCACGATGATCCGAACGACGTCAGGTCCCCCGGGCACGCCGTGCCCGGGGC
>NZ_JBHTTQ010000108.1:0-24108 GCF_042794475.1 Streptomyces sp. NPDC056527 | reverse complement strand
GTACCCGGTCCGGGTACGCGCCCCATCGGCGTGTGGGGTGGTGTGCGTGATCAGCCGAGCGGCAGACCGTTCAGCGGCAGGCCGCCGAGCAGGCCACCGACCGGGGTGTTGGCGAGCGCACCGGTGGCGCCGTCGAGCGGGGCGTGCTCGACGGCCTGGCCGGCGGCGGCCGGGAGGGTCTTGACGCCCTGGTCGACGGCGGCCTGGCCGCCCAGGAGGGACTCGGCGGCGCCGTCGGGGAGCTCGGTGAGGCCGTCGCCCAGCGGCACGGTCTGGGTGACCAGGCCGAGCGCGTCGGGGGCGGCGGGCAGCGGCGATGCCGCGGCGGCCGTGCCGGCGGCGGCAGCGGCGAAAGCGGCACCGAGAGCGGCGACACCGAGCGTCTTGGCGGCAGACTGCTTCATCAGAGAATCATCCTTGAGGATCTTGGGGATCTTGGATCTTCGGGGAAAGCAGGGTTCAGCGGGGAATGCAGAGCGGCTTTGCAAACTAGCCATTCGCTTGACACCCGAGCAAACACCGGAAAGCGGCCGGAGGTCACGCCCCCGGCCGCCCCGACTCCGCGTGCGGAGCCCTTCCTCGATCCGCCCTCACTCCGCCCGAGCGGAAGAACCACTGGTCGCAGCGGTCTGCTGGAACAGCCATTCGGACTTCAGCTCGGCATATCCGGGCTTGATCACGTCATTGATCATCGCGAGGCGTTCATCGAAAGGAATGAACGCTGATTTCATCGCATTGACCGAGAACCACGCCATGTCGTCGAGCGTGTATCCGAACGCCTCGACCAGCAGCTCGAATTCCCGGCTCATGCTCGTACCGCTCATCAGGCGATTGTCGGTGTTGACGGTCGCCCGGAAGTGCAGTTTGCGGAGCAGACCGATGGGGTGTTCCGCGATGGAGGCCGCGGCGCCGGTCTGGAGGTTGGAGGTCGGGCACATCTCCAGCGGGATCCGCTTGTCCCGTACGTACGCGGCGAGGCGGCCGAGCGCCACCGAGCCGTCCTCGGCGACCTCGATGTCGTCGATGATGCGGACGCCGTGCCCCAGCCGGTCGGCGCCGCACCACTGCAGGGCCTGCCAGATGGACGGCAGCCCGAAGGCCTCGCCGGCGTGGATGGTGAAGTGGTTGTTCTCGCGCTTCAGGTACTCGAAGGCGTCGAGGTGCCGAGTGGGCGGGTATCCGGCCTCGGCACCCGCGATGTCGAAGCCGACGACACCGGAGTCGCGGTAGCGGTTGGCGAGTTCGGCGATCTCCAGGGCGCGGGCGGCGTGCCGCATCGCGGTGAGCAGTGCGCCGACGCGGATGCGGTGGCCGCTCGCCCTGGCCTGCCGCTCGCCCTCGCGGAAGCCCTCGTTGACGGCCTCGACGACCTCCTCCAGGGTGAGCCCGGCCTCCAGATGCTGCTCGGGGGCGTAGCGCACCTCCGCGTAGACGACGCCGTCCTCCGCGAGGTCGACCGCGCACTCGGCGGCGACCCTGAAGAGGGCCTCGCGGGTCTGCATGACGGCGCAGGTGTGTGCGAAGGTCTCCAGATAGCGCTCCAGCGAGCCGGAGTCGGCGGCCTCGCGGAACCAGATGCCGAGCTTGTCGGGTTCGGTCTCGGGGAGGTTGTCGTAGCCCTGCTGGAGGGCGAGGTCGATGATCGTGCCGGGACGCAGTCCGCCGTCGAGGTGGTCGTGGAGGAGCACCTTCGGGGCGCGGCGGATCTGGTCCGCGGTGGGGACGTTGGGGATCTGGCTCGTCATTGCCGCACTCTAGCCCCTACGCGCGTAGAGCGCCCCTCCTCAACTCGCTTGTCGATACGTAACAGTGACCGCGCGTACGGATGGCGTACACCTCGGCTTCTGAGACTGTTCTGCCATGGCGCACTCCGCACTCGTAGGGACTGCCGGCAGCCGGACACCCCGGCTCGGACGGCCCGTCGGCGCATCGCACCCCGGTACGGCGGTGGGCGGTGTGGTCCTGCTTCTTCCGGACGGGGTGGTGACATCGGCGCGGGGCGCTTCGGTCCGGGCCCATGCGGCGCTGCTGCCACTGGGGCGGCGGCTGGCCGCGGCGGGGCGCGCGGACGGTCTGGTGGTGCACGTGGTGCGCTATCGGGGGCGCGGCTGGAACGGTACGGACGCCCAGTTGGCCGCGGACGCGTCCTGGGCGGTGGCGGAGGCGGTGCGGCGCTACGGCGACGTCCCGGTCTGCCTCGTGGGACACGGGATGGGCGCGCGGGCCGCGCTGCGGGCGGCCGGGCACACGGCGGTCGACGCGGTGCTCGCGCTGGCACCCTGGCTGCCGGAGGACGACGTGGCGGCGGAGCCCGAGCCGGTGCGCCAGCTGGTGGGGCGCCGGGTGCTGATCGCGCACGGCACGAACGACGCCCGGACGGATCCGGAGCTGTCGTACCGGCTCGCGGAGCGGGTGAAGAAGTCGAACCGCGACACCTGCCGCTTCGAGGTCCACTCGGACGGCCACGCGCTGCGCCAGTACCACGACGAAGTCCGCGCCCTGGCCACGGACTTCGTCCTCGGCTCGCTCTTCACCCACCCCTATGCCCGCCCGGTCGCCGACGCGCTGGCGGCCCCGCCCCCGCTGGGCCTGCGGATGCCCCTGGCGGTGGGGTTCGGGCGCGGTCCGCGCCGCTAGGGGCGGGGAGCGCCACGGCTCCGTGGGTTCCGGCAGGGTCAGTCGGGCAGCAGGCTGCCCCGCTTGCTCAGCAGGAACTTCTTGAAGGCCGCCACCGGCGCGGTGTCGGGGTGGCCGTCCAGCCAGGCCACGCCGATCTCGCGGACCGCGCGCGGGGCCGTCACCGTCAGCTCGACGACGCCGGGGCGCGGGACGGCCGGCGGAGGCAGCAGGGCGACGCCGAGACCGGCCGCGACCAGGCCGCGCAGGGTCTCGGCCTCCTCGCCCTCGAAGGCGACGCGCGGCGTGAACCCGGCCTCGGCGCACAGGTCGTCGGTGATGCGGCGCAGCCCGTAACCGGGCTCCAGGGTCACGAACGTCTCCTCGGCGGCCTCCGCGAGGCGCACCCGCTTGCGCGAGGCGAGCCGGTGGTCGTCGGGGACCACGAGCCGCAGCCGCTGTTCGTCGATGCGGCGGGCGACCAGGTCCGGGGCGTCGGGCACGGGCGAGGTCAGGCACAGGTCCAGGTCCCCGGCCCGCAGCCGCTCGATCATCGCCTCGCCGTAGTTCTGCACGAGGGTGAAGCGGACCCGGGGGTGGTCGACCCGGAAGGCGCGGATGAGTCCGGGGACGGTCTCGGAGCCCATGGTGTGCAGGAACCCGAAGGCGACCCGCCCCGCCGCCGGGTCCGCGTCCGCCCGTACGGAGTCGGCCGCCCGCTCCACCTCGGCGAGCGCCCGCTCGGCTGAAGCGTAGAAGGTGCGGCCGGCCGGGGTGAGCGAGACCGTGCGGCCCTTGCGGGCGAAGAGTGCCACCCCGAGGTCCTGTTCCAGCCGGACCATCGCCCGCGACAGCGTCGACTGCGGCACCCCCATCTCGGCCGCCGCCCTGGTCACATGCTCGTGCCGGGCCACCGCCGCGAAGTACGCGAGCCGGGGCGCGAGCACCAGCCCCATGTCTTCTTCGTAACTACTCGGTGACAGCCGACCCTGTGACCTGTACTCATGCACCATGGGAACGATTACAGCAGTTCCGTGCATTGGACGCATGAAATGAATCGTCCTACGTTCGAGACATGCCTTCCGCCAGTACCAAGGCGGCCGCCACCAGCACGGCCGCCGACACCCGCCTCACTCCCGGTGCCTCCGGCTACCGCCGCATGAGCTTCGCCCTCTTCGCCGCCGGACTCGCCACCTTCGCTCTCCTCTACTCCACCCAGGCCCTCCTCCCCGCGATCTCGGCGGAGTTCGGCGCCACCGCCTCCGCGGCCTCCTGGACGGTCTCCGCCGCCACCGGCGCGCTCGCCCTCCTCGTCCTCCCGCTGAGCGCGCTCTCCGAGCGCCTCGGGCGGCGCACGATGATGACGTGGTCGCTCGCCGTCGCGGTGATCGTCGGACTCCTCGTCCCCTTCGCCCCGAACCTCGAGTGGCTGATCGCCCTGCGCGCGGTCCAGGGCGCGGCGCTCGCGGGTCTGCCCGCCTCCGCCATGGCGTTCCTCGCCGAGGAGGTGCGGCCGAAGGCGCTGGTCGCCGCGATCGGTCTGTTCGTCGCGGGCAACTCGATCGGTGGCATGAGCGGCCGGATCGTCACCGGCTGGGCGTCCCAGATGTGGGGCTGGCGCGCGGGACTCCTCGCGGTCGGTCTGATGGCGGTGGCCTGCGCGGTCGTCTTCCGTCTGCTGCTCCCCAAGGCCCGTCACTTCACGCCCGGTTCGCTGAACCCGAAGGCACTGGCGAAGACGGTCCGCACCCACCTCGCCGACCCGCTGCTGATGCGCCTGTACGCGATCGGCGCGCTGTTCATGACGGTGTTCGGCGCGGTGTACACCGTGATCGGCTACCGCCTGGTCGAGGCCCCGTTCTCGCTCCCGCAGGGCGTGGTCGGCTCGATCTTCCTGGTCTACCTCGTCGGTACGGTCTCCTCGGCCGCCGCCGGGAAGCTGGTCGGCCGTCTCGGCCGGCGCGGGGCTCTCTACCTGGCCGTCGGCACGACCGCGGCGGGCCTGCTGCTCTCGCTCGCCGACGACCTCGCCGCCGTCCTGCTCGGCCTGGTCCTGATCACGGCCGGCTTCTTCGCCGGGCACGCGGTCGCCTCCTCCTCGGTGAGCCGTACGGCCAAGACCGGCCGCGCGCAGGCGTCGGCGCTCTACCAGTCCGCGTACTACCTGGGCAGCAGCGCGGGTGGCACGCTCGGCGCGATCGCCTTCCACTCCGGCGGCTGGGCCGGCACGGTCCTCCTCGGCCTGATCGCGGTCCTCGGCGTCGTGTCGATCACGCTCTACGGCAGCCACAGCGCGCGGGTGGCGGCCCGCGCCGAGGCCCGCTGCCCCCGGCTCCGCACGGCTCACTGAATCCGTCCCGGATCCGTACAACCGCACCGCTCCCCCGATCGTCCTAAGTCTTAGGACTCTAGGGGGAGTTGGTGATCATGAACCGGATTCAAGCGCGTGCCCTGGCCGCCCTCGGCATCACCTCCATGGTGGTGCCGCTGACGGTCGCCCTCGGTGCGGCACCGGCGCAGGCGGCCTCGTGCAACGTGACGACGGGGCCGTACCAGAAGCAGGTGGAGAAGTTCCTGGGGCGGACGGTGGACGGGCGGCAGTCGCTCGCCGACTGCAAGGCGATCCAGGCGTTCCAGCGCACGCACGGCATCACCCCGACACAGGGGTACGCCGGTCCGCTGACCTGGCGGACGATGTCCACGATGCTGGCGCAGAAGGCGGCCGGGAAGAACCCGAACGCGGCCGGGAAGTGCCCGACCAACAAGGGCCGGATCGCCTGCGTCGACCTGACGCGCCAGCTGACCTGGATCCAGGACGGCTCGCGGCTGAAGTACGGCCCGGTGCCCGTCCGTACGGGCAAGGACGGGACCGAGACCCGCACCGGCCTCAAGCGGATCTACTGGCGCAACATCAACCACTGGTCGACGATCTACCACGTATCCATGCCGTACTCGCAGTTCTTCGACGGCGGGCAGGCGTTCCACTCCACCACCAAGTCCATGTGGAACCCGCCGGGTTCCGGCGGGTGCGTGAACATGCGTCCGGCCGATGCGAAGGCGTACTGGAACCTGCTCAGGAACGGCGACGACGTGTACGTCTACGGGCGGAAGCCCGGAACCTGACCCCGGCTGTCAGTGGGCTGCGGTAGCTTCCCCTCATCGGCACAGCACCGGTGCCGGTGAGGGGCGAGTGGGGTGGACCTGCATGACTGACCTGGCGACCGCGGACCGGAACTCCGAGCTCGAGAAGTACCGCACGGAGCTGACCGGTTACTGCTACCGGATGCTCGGCTCCTCGTTCGAGGCCGAGGACGCCGTGCAGGACACGATGGTCCGCGCCTGGCGGTCCATCGACTCCTTCGAGGGACGCTCGTCGCTGCGCTCCTGGCTGTACCGCATCGCGACCAACGTCTGCCTCGACTCGCTGAACGCGGGCAACAGACGGGCCCGGCCGATGGATCTGACCGCCGCGACACCGGTCGCGCAGGCGCAGCTGAACGCCCGGCCGGAGATCACCTGGCTGGAGCCGGTGCCGGACGGCCGGGTGCTGCCGTCGGTGGCCGACCCCGCGGACACGGCGGTGTCCCGCGAGACCGTACGGCTCGCGTTCGTCGCCGCGCTGCAGCACCTTCCGCCCAAGCAGCGGGCCGTGCTGATCCTGCGCGAGGTGCTGGCCTGGAAGGCGAGCGAGGTCGCGGAGCTGCTCGACACCACGGTCGCCTCGGTGAACAGCGCGCTCCAGCGGGCGCGCGCCACGATCGCGGAGAACGAACCGGCGGTCTCGGACACCGCGGACCCCTTGGACGAGGAGCAGAAGCAGCTCCTGGAGCGCTATGTCGCCGCCTTCGAGGGGTACGACATGAAGGCGCTGACGGCGCTCCTGCACGAGGACGCGACGATGTCCATGCCGCCGTACGACCTGTGGCTGCGGGGACACGACGACATCGTGGGCTGGATGCTCGGGGTCGGCGAGGTCTGCTCGGGCTCGAAGCTGCTGCCGACCGTGGCGAACGGCTCGCCGGCGTTCGCGCAGTACCACCCGGACCCCGAGGGCGGCTACAGCCCGTGGGCGCTGATCGTCCTGGAGCTGCGGGACGGCAAGGTGGGCGGAATGGACTTCTTCCTGGACACCAAGCGCTGGTTCCCGCTCTTCGACCTGCCGGAGCGGTTGGAGGCGTAGTCATACGAGGTCGGCGAGGCCGACCAGATCCAGCAGCAGCCGCAACTCGCCGCCGGCGCCCCGGAACCGCAGCCGATGCCCGAGGCGCCCGGCGGCGAGCTTCAGCCGGGCGAGGGCGTCCACGGCGGCGAGATCGGCATGGGTGAGCCCGCCGAGGTCACAGACCACGTCGGTGGGCGGCACCCCTTCGAGCACGGCGCACAGCCGGGCGAGCTCGTCGGGGGTGGCCCGGGCGGCGAGGGTCAGAACGAGCGGTTGACTGGTGTCCACATCTGGGAGACCCCCGCCACGGCCGGAACTCATCGGAGCGCCTAGGGTGCGGCCCATGACGGAATTGGTGATCTTCGACTGTGACGGCGTCCTCGTGGACAGCGAGCGCGTCTACTGCCGGGTGGACCGAGAGGTCTTCGCACTTCTCGGAGCGGAGTTCACCGAGGCCGAGGTCGTCGATCAGTTCGTCGGCTCGTCGACCGAGATGCTCACGGCGATCCTCGAGGAGCGTCTCGGACGCCCCCTGGAGCCGGACTGGCACGCGGCCTACAAGCACCTGTACGACGAGGCCCTGGACGCGGAACTGACGGTGGTCGACGGCGTGACGGACGTGCTCGACGCGCTGGACGTGCCCTTCTGCCTGGCGTCGAACGGCAGCCACGCCTCGATCCGCAGGAACCTGACGCGGGTGGGCCTGCTGGACCGCTTCGAGGGCCGGATCTTCAGCGCGCGAGACGTCACGCGCGGCAAGCCCGCCCCTGATCTCTTCCTCCACGCGGCGGCCTCCATGGGAGTCCCGCCGGAGCGCTGCGCGGTGGTCGAGGACAGCCCGTACGGGGTCCAGGCGGCCCGCGCCGCGGGGATGCGGGCCTTCGGCTACTGCGGGGGCCTGACCCGGGCGGACCGGCTGACGGGCGCGGAGACGGTGGTCTTCGACGACATGCGCGAGCTGGCGGGGCTGCTGGCGGCGGCTGCGGCGGGCTGCTAGTCCTCCGGGAAGGCGCTGGTGTCGAGGGTGAGGTCGAAGGGGGCCGGGAGGTGGAGCTCCTCGCCGAACTTCACCGCGCGCAGGACCCGGTAGACGGCATCCTTCGGCTCGCCGTAGAGGGTGACAGTAGGCCCGCCGGGAGCGAAGGAGTCCACGAGGAGATACAGCGGCACACCGGCCTGCGCGTATCCGGCGGCCTTCGTGAGGCGGTCGTGGCTCGCGTTCGAGACCGACGTGATCTCGACGACCAGCTCCGCCCCGGCCGCCGGGACAAAGCCTCCGTCCTCGCCTCGCAGGACCGCCTTCGGCACGACGGCCAGATCGGGGATGTACAGCCCGCTCCGGGAGGGAACCGCGGCGCCGAGCGTCTGGTAGACGCCCCAGTCCCTGGGAACGGCCGTGTACAGCGCCCGGTGGATCTCGTCGGCGATGTCGTTGTGGTTATTGGACGGCTGCGGTGACACGGTGACGATCCCCTCGATGATCTCCACCTTGCAGCCCTCGGGTGCGTCCGTTTCCTCCCAGATCCGGACGAGGCCGTCCCACCCGTTCCCGTGGGACGAGTGGTCGACGGTGAGTGCGCTCATGGCGGTCTCCTCTTTCGGTGCGTCACCGATCCCAGCATGCCGAACGGGGCCGGTGGCGGTCCACCGGCCCCGTTCACTCGAAGGTGCCATCGGCATATGCCATGAATGATCGAAGGATCAGGCGATGCGGTCCAGGACGATCGGGTTCGGGGTGAACGCCGTACCCTCCGGGGCGATGTCCCAGGCGCCGTCCAGGGACTTCAGCGCGTAGTCGAACTTCTCCGGGGTGTCCGTGTGCAGGGTGACCAGCGGCTGGCCCGCCGTGACCGTGTCGCCCGGCTTGGCGTGGAGCTCGACGCCGGCGCCGGCCTGGACCGGGTCCTCCTTGCGGGCGCGGCCGGCGCCGAGGCGCCAGGCGGCGATGCCGATGTCGTAGGCGTCGAGGCGGGTCAGCACGCCCGAGGACGGGGCGGTGACGACCTGCGTCTCGCGGGCGATCGGGAGGGCCGCGTCCGGGTCGCCGCCCTGGGCCGCGATCATGCGGCGCCAGACGTCCATCGCCGAACCGTCCGCCAGCGCCTTCGCCGGGTCCGCGTCCTTGATCCCCGCCGCGTCGAGCATCTCCCGCGCCAGCGCGATCGTCAGCTCGACGACGTCCGCCGGACCACCGCCCGCCAGGACCTCGACGGACTCGCGGATCTCCAGGGCGTTGCCGGCCGTGAGGCCGAGCGGGGTGGACATGTCGGTGAGCAGGGCGACCGTCTTCACACCGCTGTCCGTGCCGAGGCCGACCATCGTCGAGGCCAGCTCCCGCGCGTCCTCGATGTTCTTCATGAAGGCGCCGGTGCCGACCTTGACGTCCAGGACGAGCGAGCCGGTGCCCTCGGCGATCTTCTTCGACATGATCGAGGACGCGATCAGCGGGATCGCCTCGACCGTGCCCGTCACGTCGCGCAGGGCGTAGAGCTTCTTGTCGGCGGGGGCCAGGCCGTCGCCGGCCGCGCAGATGACCGCGCCGGTGGTGTCCAGGACGTGCAGCATCTCCTCGTTGGACAGGAGCGCGCGCCAGCCCGGGATGGACTCCAGCTTGTCGAGCGTGCCACCGGTGTGGCCGAGGCCCCGGCCCGACAGCTGCGGCACGGCCGCGCCGCAGGCGGCGACGAGCGGCGCGAGCGGAAGGGTGATCTTGTCGCCGACACCACCGGTGGAGTGCTTGTCGGAGGTCGGGCGGGAGAGGGACGAGAAGTCCATGCGCTCGCCGCTGGCGATCATCGCCGCGGTCCAGCGGGCGATCTCGCCGCGGTTCATGCCGTTGAGCAGGATCGCCATGGCCAGGGCCGACATCTGCTCGTCCGCGACCTCGCCACGGGTGTAGGCGTCGATGACCCAGTCGATCTGCTCGGGGCTCAGCTCGCCCTTGTCCCGCTTGGTGCGGATGACGGAGATGACGTCCATGTGGTGCCTCTTTCTACGCGCATAGAGGGGAAAGGAGGAGCGGCCCTTCCCATCGTGCCGGAAGGGCCGCTCCGAGGTCCTACTTGGCGAGGTGCTCGGGGCCGAACGCCTGCGGCAGCATCTCGGCCAGCGTCAGGAGCCCCTCCGGGGTCTCCACGACGAGTTCGGGGCCGCCGAACTCGTACAGCAGCTGCCGGCACCGTCCGCACGGCACCAGCGGGCCGCCCAGGCCGTCGACGCAGACGAAGTGGGTCAGCCGGCCGCCGCCGGTCGCCTGGAGCTGCGAGACGAGCCCGCACTCCGCGCACAGCCCGAGGCCGTACGAGGCGTTCTCCACGTTGCAGCCGGAGACCACCCGCCCGTCGTCGACGAGCGCGGCGGCGCCGACCGGGTAGCCCGAGTACGGGGCGTACGCCCGGGACATGGCGTCCCGCGCGGCCTCCCGGAGGGCCTCCCAGTCCGGCTCCTGGGCGGCGGGCGTCACTTGCCCTCGCCCTTGCGGTAGCGCATGCCGTCCGCCTTGGGCATCCGCAGACGCTGCGCGGAGAGCGACAGCACCAGCAGCGTGACCACGTACGGCGTGGCGCTGACGAACTCGACCGGGACCGTCTCCGTGCCCAGGTACCAGATCAGCACGCCGACACCGATGACGGTGGCGATCGACGAGGTGATCCAGCGCTTCTTGTACGCCTTCCACGCGGCGATCGCCACGAGCACGGCGAAGAGCAGCAGGAGCAGCGCGTGCACGGACTCGCCGCCGCTGCGCAGCTGGAGGGCGTCGGCGAAGCCGAACAGGCCCGCGCCCATCGCCAGACCGCCCGGCCGCCAGTTGCCGAAGATCATCGCCGCGAGGCCGATGTAGCCACGGCCACCGGTCTGGCCCTCGTTGTAGATGTGCGAGGTGACCAGCGACAGGAACGCGCCACCGAGGCCGGCGAGACCGCCGGAGACGATCACGGCGATGTACTTGTACTTGTAGACGTTGACGCCGAGGGACTCGGCGGCGATCGGGTTCTCACCGCAGGAGCGCAGGCGCAGACCGAACGCGGTCTTCCACAGCACGAAGAACGTACCGATCACCAGCAGTACGGCGATGATCGTCACCACCGAGACGTTGGTGACGAGGCCGCCGAGGATGCCGGCGATGTCCGAGATCAGGAACCAGTGGTGCTTCTCGATGTCGGCCAGCCAGTCGGACAGACCGGGGATCGTGACCGAGGTGATCTCCTCGGCCGGCGGGGACTGCTTCGGGCTGCCGCCCTTGGCCGCGGCCTCGCCGCTGTTGAACCACAGCTTGGCGAAGTACGTGGTGAAGCCGACCGCGAGGATGTTGATCGCGATACCGGAGATGATGTGGTCCACACCGAAGGTGACGGTGGCGACCGCGTGCAGCAGACCGCCGAGCATGCCGCCCACGATGCCGGCGAGGATGCCGAGCCAGGGGCTGGTCTGCCAGCCGGCCCAGGCACCGAAGAAGGTGCCGAGGATCATCATGCCTTCGAGGCCGATGTTGACCACGCCCGCGCGCTCGGCCCACAGACCGCCGAGACCGGCGAGGCCGATCGGTACGGCGAGCGAGAGCGCGGCGCTGATCTGGCCGGCCGAGGTGAGGTCCTGCGCGCCGGTGATGGCCCGGACGGCGGAGAGGGCGATGAGCCCGCCCGCGACGATCAGCAGGATCCAGGGGAGCGAGAGGCGGGTGCGGCCGCCCTTGCCGCCGGCCGCCTTGGGCGCGGCGGGCGGCGGGGTGGAAGTCGCCGTGGCGGTCACGCCGACACCTCCGTCGTGTTGTTGGAACGGGCCTGGGCAGCGAGCTTCTCGCCGACCTGACGCTGCTGGCGCTTGACGCCGTAGCGGCGGACGACCTCGTAGGCGATGACGACGCAGAGGACGATGACGCCCTGCATGACGCCGACGATCTCCCTGTCGTAGTCCTCGAACTCCAGCTGCTGGCCGCCGCGCTCCAGGAAGCCCCAGAGGATCGCGGCGAGCGCGATGCCGATCGGGTGGTTGCGGCCGAGCAGGGCGATGGCGATACCGGTGAACCCGATGCCGACGGGGAAGTCGCCGCCGAACTCGTACGAGTCGTTGAGCAGCGTCGGCATACCGATCAGACCGGCCATGGCGCCGGAGATCAGCATGGAGGTGACGACCATCCGCTTCACGTTGACACCGCTGGCCGCGGCGGCCGTGTCGGACTGGCCGACGGTGCGCAGGTCGAAGCCGAAGCGGGTGCGGGAGAGCGTGAACCAGTAGCCGACGCCCGCGATGGCCGCGACCACGACGAAGCCGTAGATCGGGGTCGGCGTGGTCGGGAACTCGAAGAAGTGCGAGGACTCCGGCAGCGGGGTCGTGGCGACCTTGGTGCCGGCCGCGTCCAGGTGGCCGAGGCGGCCGGGCTGGAGCAGGTATCCGATGATCGCGGTCGCGATGAAGTTCAGCATGATCGTCGAGACGACCTCGCTGACACCCCGGGTGGTCTTGAGGACACCGGCGATGCCCGCCCACATGGCGCCGACGATCATCGCGGTGATGATGATCAGCGGGATCTGGACGATGCCCGGCAGGGTCAGCGCCCCGCCGACGGCGGCGGCGAAGAAGGCCGCGAGACGGTACTGGCCGTCGACACCGATGTTGAACAGGTTCATGCGGAAGCCGATGGCCACCGCGATGCCCGCCAGGTAGTACGTCGTCGCCTTGTTGATGATGTAGACCTGGCTGTCCGACTTGATGCCGTAGTCGAACATGATGCCGAAGGCGCTGAACGGCTCCTTGCCGGTGGCCGCGAGCACCAGGGCGGTGATCAGGAAGGCGGCGACGATCGCGAGCAGCGGTGCCGCGATGCCGAGGAGCAGCCGCTCCTTGTCGAACTTCTTCATCGGGCCTCGTCCTCCGGGCCGTCGGTGCCCTCAGGGCTCTCGGGGTGCTCAAGGTGGCCGGCGGCGGCGCCGGTCATGGCCGAGCCCAGCTCCTCCGGCGTGATGGTCGCCGGGTCGGCGTCCGCGACGAGCCGGCCGCGGTACATCACGCGCAGGGTGTCGGAGAGGCCGATCAGCTCGTCCAGGTCGGCGGAGATCAACAGGACCGCCAGGCCCTCGCGGCGAGCCGCACGGATCTGGTCCCAGATCTGCGCCTGCGCGCCGACGTCCACGCCCCGGGTGGGGTGCGCGGCGATCAGCAGCTTGGGATCGTGGCTCATCTCGCGGCCGACGATCAGCTTCTGCTGGTTGCCGCCGGAGAGGGAGGCCGCGGTGACCTCGATGCCGGGGGTACGGACGTCGTACTCGCGGACGATCCGCTCGGTGTCCTTGCGGGCGGCCTTGAGGTCGAGGATGGCGCCCTTGGAGTTGGGCTTCTCGGTGACGTGGCCGAGGATGCGGTTCTCCCAGAGGGGGGCCTCCAGGAGCAGACCGTGCCGGTGGCGGTCCTCGGGGATGCAGCCGATGCCGTCCTCGCGCCGCTTGCGCGTCGGGGCGGAGGAGATGTCGGCGCCGTCGAGGGTCACGACACCCTGGTCGGCGTTGCGCATGCCCATGATCGTGTCGACGAGTTCGGACTGGCCGTTGCCCTCGACACCGGCGATGCCGAGCACCTCACCCTTGTGGATGGTGAAGGTGATGCCGCCGAGGACCGCGCGGACCACGCCGTCGGGGTCGACGGCGCTCAGCGACAGGTCCTGGACCGTCAGCATCGGCACGTCCGTGACCGTCGACTCGCGGGTCTCCGGCGAGGGCAGTTCGGCGCCGACCATCAGCTCGGCGAGCTGCTTGGTCGTGGTGTGCTTCGGGTCGGCGGTGCCGACCGTGGTGCCGCGTCGGATGACCGTGATCTCGTCGGCGACCGACAGGACCTCGCCCAGCTTGTGCGAGATGAAGATGACCGTGAGGCCCTCGGCCTTGAGCTCGCGCAGGTTGTCGAAGAGCGCGTCGACCTCCTGCGGGACGAGCACGGCGGTCGGCTCGTCGAGGATCAGGGTGCGGGCGCCGCGGTAGAGGACCTTGAGGATCTCCACGCGCTGACGGTCGGCCACACCGAGGTCCTCCATGAGGGCGTTCGGGCGGACGCCGAGGCCGTACGCGTCGGAGATCTCCTTGATCTTGGCGCGGGCCTTGTCGCCGATGCCGTACAGCTTCTCGGAGCCGAGGACGACGTTCTCGAGGACGGTGAGGTTGTCCGCGAGCATGAAGTGCTGGTGCACCATGCCGACACCGCGGACGATGGCGTCTCCGGGATTGTTGAAGGTCACCAGCTCGCCGTCGACCGTGATGGTGCCCTCGTCCGGCTTCTGCATGCCGTAGAGGATCTTCATCAGGGTCGACTTGCCCGCGCCGTTCTCGCCCACGAGGGCGTGCACGGTGCCGCGGCGCACGGTGATGTCGATGTCGTGGTTGGCCACGACTCCGGGGAAACGCTTGGTGATGCCGCGGAGTTCTACGGCGTTGGGACTGCTGGGGCTGGAGGCTTTGATGACGCACTCTCCTAGGCAGGGAGCGTGAGGAGGGGATGAGGCCGGTGCGCAGGCGCTGTCGGTGGCGAAAAATACCCTGTACGGCGCACGCTACGCGCGTAGCTTTTGGAAAATCGTTCAACTGCCCGCGGGCAGACGTGTGAAGGGGGCCCGGAGTGTCGGCCGAAGCCGCTCTCCGGGCCCCCTCCGACGTGCGTCAGAGGGTCGTGTTGACCTTGATCTGACCGTCGATGATCTTCTTCTTGGCCTCGTCCAGCTTGGCCTGGATGTCGGCGAGGTGGCCACCGGTGGTGGTCAGGGAGACACCGTTCTCGGCCAGCGAGTAGACGTGCGTGCCGGTCGACGGCTTACCGTCCTGGACGGACTTGATGAGCTCGAAGACACCGGTGTCGACGTTCTTGACCATCGAGGTCATGATCGATCCGGCGTACTTGGACAGGGCCGGGTCCTTGGCCTGGTCCGAGTCGACACCGATCGCCCAAGTGCCCGGCTTGGCGGCGACGGCCTCGATGGCACCGGCACCGGAGCCACCCGCGGCGGCGTAGATGACGTCGATGCCCTTGTCGAGCATGCCCTTGGCGGCGGCCTTGCCCTTGTCCGGGGCACCGAAGCCGGAGAAGTCCGTACCGGTGGACAGGTACTGGATCGTGACCGAGGCGTCCGGCTTGGTGTCCTTGACGCCCTGCTGGAAGCCGGCGGCGAACTTCTTGATCAGCGGGGTGTCGACACCGCCGATGAAGCCGATCTTGCCGTCCTTGGACTTGAGGGCGGCCGCGACACCGGCGAGGTACGAGCCCTGCTCCTCGGTGAAGACGATCGAGTCGACGTTCTTCACGTCGGAGACCGAGTCGACCAGGCCGAAGGTGGTCTTCGGGAACTTCGCGGCGACCTTGTCGATGGCGTCCTTGTAGGCGAAGCCGACACCGATGACGGGGTTGAAGCCACCCTCGGCCAGGGACGTGAGGCGCTGCTCGCGGTCGGCCGGGGTCTCACCGGTCTTGGCGGTGAGCTCCTTGGTCTCGACACCGAGGTCGGCCTTGGCCTTGTCGAGGCCACGGGCGGCGGAGTCGTTGAACGAGTTGTCGCCACGGCCGCCGACGTCGTAGGCCATGCCGACCTTGATGGTGTCCGAGTCGGAACCGGACTCGGTGGACGACTCACCGCAAGCGGTGGCGGTGAGAGCGAGGGCCGCGGTCACTGCGGACGCGGAAACGATCTTGGATACCCGGCGCAAGAGGAGGGTCCCTTCGAGACTGACCGAAAGCGCCTCTTCCGGCGCTGGTTTCGCGTGGATCGTAACGCGCGTAGATGTCAGTTAAAGACCCGTTCATGAGTCGTTATCGGATCGTCGCGAACGAGCCAAGGGAACGATCGAGACCGGCCGCCCCGGCACGACCGGTTATACACCCCGGCACGTCACTCGGAGCGGAGGTTCCGCGACACTCCGCGCCGTGTCGATCCGAACGGCGGAGGGGGCGCGGTCGCCCCCTCCGCCGTCAGTGCTTCGGGGTTCCGTCGATCAGGGCGGCGGCCGTGAAGAGCTCGACCCCCACGGCGATGGCCCGCTCGTCCACATCGAAGTCGCCCGCGTGGAGGTCACGGCGTGTCGTGTCGCCCGGGGTGCGGGTGCCCAGCCGTGCCATCGCGCCCGGGACGTGCTCCAGGTACCAGGAGAAGTCCTCGCCGCCGAGGCTCTGCTCGGTGTCCTCGATCGCATACGGTCCGCGGCGGGCGGTCATCGCGTCACGGAGCAGTTCGGTGATGACCGGATCGTTCACGACCGGGGGGACGCCTCGGACGTAGTTGATGGTCGACTTGGCGCGGTGGAGGGTGGCGATCTCGTCGATCGCCGCGTGCACCAGGTCGGGGGCGTCGCGCCAGCTGGGCAGGTCGAGGCAGCGGACGGTGCCGGAGAGCTCGGCGTGCTGCGGGATGACGTTGCAGGCGTGGCCGGCCTCGATACGGCCCCAGGTGACCGCGAGCCCGGAACGGGCGTCCACCCGTCGGGCCAGCAGGGCCGGGACGTCGGTGGCGATCCGGGCGGCGGCGGTGACCAGGTCGGTGGTGAGGTGCGGGCGGGCCGTGTGGCCGCCGGGGCCGTCGAGGGTGACCTCGAGCCGGTCGCAGGCGGAGGTGATGGGGCCGGGGCGCAGTCCGATGCGGCCCGCGTCCACCTTCGGGTCGCAGTGGACCGCGATGATCCGGCCGACGCCGTCCAGGACCCCGGACTCGATGGTGTCGGCGGCGCCGCCGGGCAGCACCTCTTCGGCGGGCTGGAAGATCAGCCGCACGGCCTGGGGCAGCAGCCCCTTCCGGTCGAGCTCGGCGAGCACGAGTCCCGCGCCGAGGACGGCGGTGGTGTGGACGTCGTGGCCACACGCGTGGGCGCGATTGGGCACGGTGGAGCGGTACGAGACGGTCTTGACGTCCGGGATGGGCAGCGCGTCGATGTCGGCGCGAATGGCCAGCATGGGACGTCCTCTGTCCCAGGTGCCGATGTCACAGATGAGCCCGGTACCGGTGGCCAGCACCTGAGGCGCGAGTCCGGCCGCCTCCAGGCGGGCCTTGAGCGCAGCGGTGGTACGGAACTCCTGGTTGCCGAGCTCGGGGTGCATGTGCAAGTCCCTGCGGAACACGATCAGTTCGGTGCGCAGGGGTTCGGACAGCGTTCCGGGCAGAGCGACGGAGCCGGGCTCACGGGACTTCAACTGGTTCACCTTTTGAAGGGTAGGCCCCTTCAGAGATCAACTGCCCGTTGATCACGAAAACTTCAGCCCGTTAGGGGAAAGAAACCGGGTTCACGAGGCATGACGACCACCCCTTGTGGGTAAGCTCACCCGAATTCGAACCGTTCCGCCGTAGGGGTGGCGCGCGCCGTGAGCCGGTCCACCTCGAAGGCGGCCGTGCCCGCGACTCCGGCCAGGAAGCCCTGGGCCCGGGGGGAGGCGTTCGCCTTCAGCCACTCCGGGGCGATCTCGCAGACCGCCACCTTCACGCCCGTGCCCGCGAGGGCCAGCGGGAGGGTGTGGACGACCGTCGAGGGAAAGCTGACCACCGTGCGGCCGATCGGGCCGCGGCGGGCGATCAGCTCCAGCGGCAGATCGGGCCGGACGATCTCCAGGCCGGTCTCCACCGCGATCCGGTGCAGCTTCTCCGCGCTCTCGCGGCGGTGGGCGAAGTAGCGGGTGGCGCCGTGGGTGGCCGCGAGGTCGGCGACGGCCCGTGTGTACCGGTCCGCGTCGATGACGCCCGTCTCCACCAGCGAGGTCCCGACCAGGTCGGAGCCCCGGGTCAGACGGGGCGGGCCGAAGCGGGCCCGGGTCCAGGCGAAGGTGTTGGCGGTGACGGTGGTGCCCGGCGGCGGTTCGACCGGGAGCGAGGTGAAGATCTCGACCGCTCGGCGACGCGTGGGGGCCAGCTTGCGCCGGGCCGCGGCAGAGACCGGGGCGAGCACGAGTTCGCGCGGGCCTCTGCCGCTGCCGCGCCGGTGCCAGCGCACCAGCCGTTCGCCACGGGCCAGTTGGGCGGCGTACTCCATGGTGGCGGTGCCGTCGTCGACGACGGTCAGCTGCTTCGGGGCGAAGAGGGTGAGCAGAAGCTGGACGTAGCGGGAGAAGGGGTCCCCGACGATCACCCGCTCCGCCGCCCGCAGCAGCGGGGCGAGGTCCCGCAGCGTACGGGCGAGCGAGCCACGGCCGTCGCGGGCCTCCTGCCAGCGGACGGTGAACCCCTCGTCACGGGCCAGCTGGGCCATCCGGCGCAGCTGGCCGCGCGACATGGGGTCGGTCGGCGAGAGGACGACGAGGGTGAGGTCGGCCGCGGCCTCCCCACCCCCCGTCGTGGGCACGACGGACGGCGCCGGTGCCGGGCCCACGCCGGGCCGGGGCCCGTCGGGGCCCCGGCCGCCGGGGGCCGTGGGGGCCCCGGCGGCGGGCGACTGGGCGTGTGCCCACTCCAGGACGTTCAGGAGCTGGACCGGGCTCTCGACGAACGCCAGCCGGCCGCTCATGCGGCGACGAGCCCCTGGACCCGGCGGAGCTTCTTCATCGGGCCGAGCTCCGACTCGTAGACCTTCTTGACGCCGTCGCCGAGCGCGGTCTCGATGGTGCGGATGTCGCGGACCAGGCGCTGCAGGCCCTGCGGCTCGACCGAGGCGGCCTGGTCGGAGCCCCACATGGCGCGGTCGAGCGTGATGTGACGCTCGACGAACGTGGCGCCGAGCGCGACGGCGGCCAGCGTGGTCTGGAGACCGGTCTCGTGGCCGGAGTAGCCGATCGGGACGTTCGGGTACTCCTCCTTCAGCGTGTTGATCACGCGGAGGTTGAGCTCCTCGGCCTTCGCCGGGTACGTGGACGTCGCGTGGCAGAGCAGGATGTTGTCCGAGCCGAGGACCTCGACCGCGTGGCGGATCTGCTTCGGGGTGGACATGCCCGTCGACAGGATGACCGTGCGACCGGTCTCGCGCAGGGCGCGCAGCAGCTCGTCGTCGGTGAGGGAGGCGGAGGCGACCTTGTGGGCCGGGACGTCGAACTTCTCCAGGAAGGCGACGGCCTCGGTGTCCCACGGGGAGGCGAACCAGTCGATTCCGCGCTTCCTGCAGTGCTCGTCGATGGCGCGGTACTCGTCCTCGCCGAACTCCACGCGGTGGCGGTAGTCGATGTAGGTCATCCGGCCCCAGGGGGTGTCCCGCTCGATGTCCCACTGGTCGCGCGGGGTGCAGATCTCCGGCGTGCGCTTCTGGAACTTCACGGCGTCGCAGCCTGCGTCGGCGGCGACGTCGATGAGCGCGATGGCGTTCTCGAGCTCGCCGTTGTGGTTGATGCCGATCTCGCCGGTGACGTAGACGGCGTGGCCCGGGCCGGCGGACTTGCTGCCGAACGTACGAGTGCGCGTGTTCATGTTCCTGACGTTCCTTACGAGTTGGGGGTGTCGAGCTCGGGTCCGAGAAGCCACGCCGCGATCTCGCGGACGGCTCCGGAGCCACCGGGGGTGAGGGTCACCGCACGGGCGGCGGCCCGTACGGAGTCGTGGGCGCTCGCCACCGCGACGGGCCAGCCGACGAGGTGGAAGCACGGAAGGTCGTTGACGTCGTTGCCGGCGTAGAGGACGCGCTGCGGGTCGACGCCCTGTTCCTCGCACCACTGCTTGAGGGCGAGGTCCTTGCGGTCGATGCCGTGCAGGACGGGGACGTCGAGCTTGCGGGCGCGGGCGGCGACGACGGCGTTCTGCTCCGTGGAGAGGATCAGGACGGGCATTCCGGCACGCCGCAGGGCGGCGATGCCGAGACCGTCGCCGCGATGTGCGGAGACGAACTCGTGTCCCTCGGAATCGAGATGGACCCGGTCGTCGGTCTGGGTGCCGTCGAAGTCGAGGACGACGGCGTCGACTTCGTCGAAGCGGGGGGCCACGGGCGTGTCGAGCAGCGGCGCGAGCGCACGGGCACGGGCGAGGTCGTGCGGGTCGTCGATCTCCAGGACCCGGGCGGGGTCGGTGACGACGAGCGCGGTGTGGCCGAAGAAGCGGTGTCCGTGCGTGCGGAAGCCCTCGGCGTCCATCGCGTAGACGGCGCCGGTCTCCAGGTACTCGGCCTCGCGGTCCTGCCGGCGGGGGCGGTGCGCCTTGTCGTGGTTCACGCCGTGGCCGCCGTCCGTGCCCTCGCGCCACAGGAAGCCGTGGGTCGGGGCCGCGGTGAAGGCCGTGTCGGCGCCGCCAGCGGTGATCTTCTCGGCGGTGCCGTTGACCTCCTCCGACGTGAGGAAGGGGCTGGTGCACTGGACGAGGAGGACCACGTCGACACGGCGGCCGTGAGTGGCCTCGAAGGCGTCCATCGCGTGCAGGACGGCCGACTCGCTGGTCGCCGTGTCGCCGGCGAGGGCCGCCGGGCGGTGGACCGCCTCCGCGCCCGTTGCGCGGGCGGCGGCGGCGATGGCCGCGTCGTCCGTGGAGACGAGGACGTCGGTGACCAGTCGGGCGCCGAGGCAGGCGCGGACGGCACGGGAGACCAGCGGGAGCCCCGCCACCGGGGCGAGGTTCTTGGCGGGGACGCCCTTGGAGCCGCCCCGCGCCGGGATGACGGCAAGCACGGTCGTGGTCATCAGAGTTCTCCAAGGCGGCGGATGACGGGGGCCACGCGCTGGACGCCGTGGCGGTACGCGCCCCGCGCCGCCTCCCGGACGATCCGGCGCAGCCCGCTGTCGCGGGTCTCCGGCGCGGTCACGTCGAGGCGGTGGCGGGCGAGGATCCCGGGCAGGTAGCCGGGGGCCGTCTCCGCTGTGTAGTAGGGGGTGATCGGGGGCAGCGCGGGCCCGGCGAGCAGATCCGCGACCCGGTCACGGGCCGCGTCGAAGGCCTTCTCGTACGACCCCCCGGCGGCGACGCCCTGCCGCGAGAGCCATTCCTCGTCCGGCTCCGGGCGCACGTCCTTGTCGAGCCGGTCGAAGGAGGTCAGCAGCCCCGAGCCGATGAAGTGGTGGTTGCCGAGGACCTCGCGCACGCCCATGTCGGTGAGGATCGCCGTGGGGATCCGCCGGTGGAGCGCTTCGAGCGCGGCTGTCGACGAGACGGTGACCAGCAGGTCGGTGCGGTCCAGGACCTCGCCCATGTGCCCGTACACCAGGCGGAAGTTGGGCGGGGGGTCCAGATCGCGCACCAGCCTCTGGTACGGCAACTCCTCCAGGTGCGTGGTGTGCTCGCCGGGCTTGGAGCGGAGCTTGAGCAGGACCTCGCGCCCCGGGTGCAGCCTGGCGTGCTCGACGAGCCTGCGGAGCAGATACGTACGGTCGGCGCGGGTGACGGGTACGGAGGGCTGGGCGGCGAAGACGAGGGTGTCCCGGCCGGCCTCGGGGGCGTAGGGCGCGCCGCCGAGGAACGGCAGCGCGGCCTCCACCACCGAGGAGGCGTCGGCGCCCACTCCTTCGTACACGGCGCGGAAACGCTCGGCGTCGTGGCGGGAGTTGGCGAGGACGACGTCCGCGCCGTGGCGCAGGAGCAGCCCGTCGGCGAGCTTCTCGTAGACGACGCCGACATAGCCGGTGACGATCACCGGTCGGCGTTCCAGACCCAGGTCGGCGATCCCCTGGAGGACCGCGCGGACCGTGCCGCCGACGAGGGAGAGCACGACGAGGTCGTACGCCCCGTCCCTGACCTCTCGGAGGAACTCCGCGCCCGTCACCTCGCGCGGGGGCGTCGTGGACACCCCGGTCTCGGCGAGTTGGCGCGCGGTGGGCGTGGCCCGGCCGCGCAGGACGAAACCGGTGGGCTCGGAGGCCGCGATGCGGCGCGCGGTGAGCGCACCCCATTTCCACCGGGTGTCGGAGTCGGCGAGTACGGCGACGCGTACCGCTTCTTTGGTACTTGCTGGCACGTCGAGGACGCTAGAGAGGCATTCCGATTCGCGGCCCAACTGGGCCACAACAAACGGTGAACAGAGCCCTTCCCGCTTCTGAAAATGGACGGGATCGGGGGTGGTTAATGCGCCCGCCTCTTCGTGTTCACCGAACATCTCTCTGTCGGTCAGAACGAATGCCGGGGCGGCGCCTAGCGTCGGCCGGGTGGTCAAGCTCTCCGTCGTCGTGCCGTTCTACAACGTGCAGACATATGCCCCCGACACCCTCACAAGCCTGCGTGCGAACGCCCGTGAGGACTTCGAGTTCCTTCTTGTCGACGACTGTTCGACGGACGGGACCCCGGAGCTCCTCGAACGGGCGACGCGCGAGGTACCGGGCGCGGTCCTCGTCAGACACGCGCAGAACGAGGGGCTGGCCACCGCACGCAACACCGGACTCGACGCGGCCCGTGGGCGGTACCTCGCCTTCCTCGACGGGGACGACTGGCTCGCGCCCGGCCATTTCGCCCGGCTGGTGACGGCCATGGACGAGCTGGACTGCGACTTCCTCCGCACCGACCATGTGGTGTGCACGGGGCGGAACCGCTCGGTCCGCCGGTCTCCCGTCGGGCGGCGCGGCGAGGTACTGCGCCCGCGCGACGCGATCCTGCCCGCCGACCGGACGACCTCGGTGGACTATCCGTACGCCTGGGCCGGGATGTACCACCGGCGGCTGCTCGACCGCGGACTGCTGCACTTCACGCCCGGGCTGCGGACGGCGGAGGACCGGCCCTGGATCTGGAAGCTGCACCGGGAGGCGGATTCCTTCGCCGCCGTCAGCACGCTGGGGATCTTCTACCGGCGCGGGGTCTCCACCTCGCTCACGCAGATAGGAGATGTACGGCAGCTGGATTTCATCCGCGCTTTCGACCAGGTGATCGAGGAAACGGTGAAAGACGTGGACGCGGAACAGCTTCTCCCCAAGGCTGTCCGCACCTATTGCGCTCTCATTTCGCACCACATTTCGTCGATCGAACGATTCGAACCGGCCGTGGCGAAGAAATTGCGTTCGATGAGCGCGGCCGCTCTGCGGCGGATGCCGCAGGACGTGCTCGGTGACGCGCTGGGCTCGATGGACGAGCAGCGGGCGGCCGTGCTGCGCAAGCTGCGGCGACGCCGCGTGGGCGTGAACTCCCTGCCCGCCCCTTCGGCCACGGAGGCCGCCGCGTGAGGACCACCCAGATCTTCTACGCGTCGACGCTCTACGGCGCGACGACGCTGGCCGCCGCCCTGGACAGTGGATGCTTCGGCCCGGCCGACCGGCGTCTGCTGCTGGTCGGCAACAACGCGGCGGTGCCGGAGACGACACCGGCGCTGGACGAGATGCCCGGCTTCGAGCGGCTGCGTGGCCGGTTCGACGGCGTGCTGTCGTGGAACGAGGCGATCTCCCCGCTTCACCCCTCCGGCTGGACGCCCCGGGCGGACGACCTGCCGATGCTGGAGCGCCATCTGCGGCTGCTGTGGGGGCTCGGTGACGACCGGGTCGAACTGGTCGTGGAGTCGGTGCAGGTCGCGCCGGCCCTGACGATCGCCCGGCTGTTCTCCGAGGCTCCGCTGGACGTGTACGCCGACGGGCTGATGAGCTACGGCCCGACCCGCAACAAGATCGACCCGCTGGTCGGCGAGCGGGTGCGCCGGCTGCTCCATCTCGACCTGGTGCCCGGGCTCGCGCCGCTGCTGCTCGCCGAGTTCGGGGCGACGGCCGAGGTGGTGCCGGCGGAGGCCTTCACGAAGGTGGTCGCAGAGCTGGCGGACTCCGCCGCCGAGGAGGACGGCCCCGCACTGCTGCTCGGCCAGTACCTGGCGGCGCTCTCGCTGCTCACCCCGGCCGAGGAGGAGGAGCTGCACGTACGCATGGTGCGTGGCGCGATCGCCCGCGGGCACCGCAGGCTCGTCTTCAAGCCGCATCCGACGGCGCCGGACGCCTGGACGCGGAGGCTGGCCGGGGAGGCGGAGGCGCTCGGTGCCGAACTGACCGTGCTCGACCGGCCGGTGCTGGCGGAGGTCCTGTACCGGGAGGTGCGGCCCGCGCTGGTGGTCGGCTGCTTCTCGACGGCGCTGATGACGGCGCGGGCCTTCTACGGGATCCCGGTGGCCAGGGTCGGCACCCGGACGGTCCTGGACCGGCTGAGCCCGTACCAGAACAGCAACCGCGTACCGCTCACCCTCGTCGACGCGCTCGTCCCGGATCTGGAGGGCGACACGCCCGAGGCGCTGGGCGACGAGGCGCTGGCGGGTCTGGTCGCGGCGGTCGGGTTCGCGATGCAGCCCAAGGTCCGGGTGGATCTGCGGGGTGCCGCGGCGCGTCATCTGTCGGGGCCGCTCGCCGAGCGGACCCGGCACTACTTCACCCGCCGCCGGCTCACCGTCCTGGGCCTCCCGGGCGGCCTGCCGGTCCCGCGCCACCCCCAGGTCCGCCGGCTCGCCCGCCGCGCGCTGCGTCTGAAGCGGGCCCTCGCGAGGTGAGGCGGAGGGGGTGGGGCCCGCGGGCCCCACCCC